>NZ_JBEORT010000022.1:0-74778 GCF_040302425.1 Streptomyces sp. NPDC126497 | reverse complement strand
CGGCGGGCCGGGGCGCGGCCGCCCGCCCCGGCCCGGCCCCCGGCGGCGCGGGTCAGGCGTCGCGGTAGGCCTCCAGCAGGCGCAGCCAGACCTCGCTGATCGTCGGGTAGGACGGGACCGCGTGCCACAGGCGGGCGACCGGGACCCGGGCGGCGACGGCGACGGTCGCGGAGTGGATCAGTTCGCCCACGCCGGGGCCGACGAGGGTGAGGCCGCGCAGGATCTCCTCCTCGAGGTCGACGATCATGCGGGCCCGGCCCTTGTAGCCGTCGGCGTACAGACCGGCTCCCGCGACCGAGGACAGGTCGACGTCGACGGCGCGGACGCGGTGGCCCGCCCGCTCCGCCTCGGCCAGGGAGAGGCCGACGGAGGCCGCCTCCGGGTCGGTGAAGACGACCTGGGGGACGGCGGTGTGGTCGGCGGTGGCGGCGTGCGCGCCCCAGTCCTCCGCCTGTACGGGCTCCCCGGCGGCCCGGGCGACGATGGCGGCGCCCGCGATCCGGGCCTGGTACTTGCCCTGGTGGGTGAGGAGGGCGCGGTGGTTGACGTCGCCGACGGCGTACAGCCAGTCGTGGCCGGTGACGCGGAGGCTGTCGTCCACGGTGAGCCAGGAGCCGGGTTCCAGGCCGATCGTCTCCAGGCCGATGTCGTCGGTGCGCGGGGCGCGGCCGGTGGCGAAGAGGATCTCGTCGGCCTCGATCCGGTCACCGCCGTCGGTGGTGACCAGGACCGTGCCGTTCTCCCTGGTCACCGACTTCACGGAGGTGCCGGTGCGGATCTGCGCGCCGGCTTCGGTGAGCGCCTCGGCGACCATCTCGCCGGCGAACGGCTCCATGTGGTTCAACAGGCCCTCGCCGCGGACGAGGACGGTGACCCGGGAGCCGAGGGCCTGCCAGGCGCAGGCCATCTCGGCGGCGACGACCCCGCCGCCGACCACGACCAGCCGGCCGGGCGCGGACCGCGCGCTGGTGGCCTCGCGGCTGGTCCAGGGCCGGACCCCGTCGAGTCCGGGCAGGTCGGGCAGCCGGGCGCGGCTGCCGGTGCAGACGGCGACGGCGTGCCGGGCGGTGAGGACCCGCCGGCCGCCGTCGGCGTCGGTGACGGTGACGGTGCGCGGGCCGGTGAGCCGTCCCTGGCCCCGGTACAGGTCGGCTCCGGTGCCCTCCAGCCACCGGACCTGGCCGTCGTCCTTCCAGCCGGAGGTGAAGGAGTCGCGGCGGGCGAGGACCGCGTTGGCGTCCAGGGGGCCCTGGACGGACCGGCTCAGGCCGGGGACGCGCAGGGCGTCGGCCCGGGCGATGACCGGGCGCAGCAGGGCCTTGCTGGGCATGCACGCCCAGTAGGAGCACTCGCCGCCTACCAGTTCGCTCTCCACGACCGCGGTGGTGAGCCCGGCGGCGCGGGTGCGGTCGGCGACGTTCTCGCCCACGGGCCCGGCGCCGAGCACCACGACGTCGTAGGCGGTTGATTCCGGTTGCGTCGATTGCGTTTCCGTCATGGTGCCAGTCTGATGGGTGGTGTGCCCCGGGGCCACAGGGGTAGGGGCGCGGAATACGTGACCGGCCGGCCGTGTTGTGCCGACGGCCCGACCCGACCCCAGGAAGAGGGAACGCGCGATGAGCAGCACCGTGGAGCTCACCAAGGAGAACTTCGACCGGACGGTCACGGACAACGAGTTCGTGCTGATCGACTTCTGGGCGGCCTGGTGCGGTCCGTGCCGCCAGTTCGCGCCGGTGTACGAGAAGGCGGCGGAGGAGAACCCCGACCTGGTGTTCGGCAAGGTGGACACCGAGGCGCAGCCGGAGCTGGCCGCGGCCTTCGGCATCCAGTCGATCCCGACGCTGATGATCGTGCGCGACCAGGTCGCCGTGTTCGCCCAGCCGGGCGCGCTGCCCGAGGCCGCCCTGACGGACGTCATCGGGCAGGCCCGCGAGCTGGACATGGACGACGTCCGCAAGCAGATCGCCGAGCAGCAGGCGCAGCAGGGCGGCGCGCCGGACGCCTGAGGCGGCCGCGGGCCCCGGTCAGCTGGACTCGCGCCGCACCACCGAGGCCCCCAGCACTCTGTGGGTCCCGGTCGCGGCGTCCGGGTCGCGCACCGCACGGTCGACCAGTTCGGCCAGTTCGCGGCCGGACGGCAGCTCGAGGTGGACGGTGCTCAGCCGGGGCCGCAGCAGCCGGCCCAGCATCAGGTTGTCGGCGCCCAGCACGGCGGTCTCCTCGGGGACGCGGACGCCCTCGTCCTGGAGCGCGCGCATCAGCAGCATCGCGTACTCGTCGTTGTAGGTGAACACGGCGTCGAGGCCGAGTTCGCGCCAGCGGGCGGCCAGCAGGGCGGCGGCCCCCTCGTCGTACGCGAGCGGCAGCTCGGTGACCGTGGCGCCGGTGCCGCGCAGGGCGGCGCGCACCCCGGCCAGGCGGGGCGCGGAGAACGCCTCCAGGCCGGGCTCCCGCGGGACGACCACGCCGATCCGGCGGCGGCCCCGCTCCAGGAGGTGGGCGCCGGCGCTGTGACCGACCACGTCGTGGTCCAGGAGCAGGGCGTGCGCGCCCTCGACGGACTCGGGACCGAGGGTGACCACGGCCCGCGCCCCGGAGCGTTTGAGCACCTCGACGCCGCGCGGGCCGAGCCCGGAGCCGGGGACCAGGACCGCCACGGGCCTCAGCTCGGCCCAGGCGCGGGCGGCCTCGTCGTCGTGCAGGCCGACGGTGCCGTACTGCACGACCGTGTAGTCGAGGCGGGCCAGGGAGCTCTGGAGACCGTTGATGAACTGGCTGTAGAGCGGCCCGACGGGGAAGGCGGGCGCGGGCATCAGGACCGTACGGCTGTGCCCGGCGCGCAGGCTGCGGGCCGCCGCGTGCGGCACGTACCCGAGCTCCTTCGCGGCCTCGCGGACCCGACGGCGGGTGGGCTCGCTGATCCGGACGGCGCCGGCGTTGT
This sequence comes from Streptomyces sp. NPDC126497, assembly GCF_040302425.1. Classification (NCBI taxonomy): domain Bacteria; kingdom Bacillati; phylum Actinomycetota; class Actinomycetes; order Kitasatosporales; family Streptomycetaceae; genus Streptomyces; species Streptomyces sp. NPDC126497. The sequence continues at coordinate 71,837 of NZ_JBEORT010000022.1, read as the reverse complement.
TCAGGACGTAGGAGACGGTCGCGCGCGAGACGCCGGCCAGGCGGGCCACATCGGCGCTCGTGGGTACGGAGCGCGTCGGTGCGGGGGACGCGGACGTGTTCGTTATCTGCACCATGACACACGGCATCCTTGCAGAAGCCGCAACCGGCCGTTCCACCGGGGGAGTTGATACGCCGTCAGCAGGAGGAAGCCGAGGCCGTCACCCGGTCGACCAGGTCCAGCCAGGCGGACTCCAGCCGCTCCTGCGGCATGCCGCACTGCCGTAGCAGATGGTGGATCAGGGCGGGGTCGAGCTGGGCCATCAGCGTGTGGGCGAGGACGTCGAAGTCCGCGTCCGGGACCGCCTCGCGCAGCAGCAGGGACACGTGATGGCACAGGACCCGGCGGGGCGGACTGGTGAAGCGGCGGCCCGCTCCCGGTTCGGCCGCCAGCTGCAGTTCCAGCTCCTCGGCGGTGCGGCGGAGCATCGCGAGGCCGAAGGCGCGCAGCCGCTCGACCGGGGGCGCGCCCGGCCCGAGCGGCGGGGGTCCGGTGAGGAAGGCGGCCTGGAACTTCTTCTCGGAGTGGTCGAGGAGGGCGGTGAGCAGACCGGTGCGGTCGCCGAAGCGGCGGAAGACCGTCCCCTTGCCCACGCGGGCCGCCGCCGCGACCTCCTCCATGGTGATGCTGTCGGCCCCGCGCTCGGCGACGAGCAGCGCGGCCGCCTCCAGCAGGCGGGCCCGGTTGCGTGCGGCGTCGGCGCGCAGGCAGGGCTCGTCGGGGTCGGTGCCCAGTTGCAGCAACTCCTGCGGCTGTACGGGCTCCTGGGGTACCGGGGCGGGCGGCGGAAGGGCGGGCATGAAGCCAGCGTAAGGCATCGGGAAGAAACTGGACCGCGGTCCGGTTGGAGTGCTACAACAGAGAAACGGACCGCGGTCCGGATTGTTTCGGCAGTATGTCAGCCCCTCCCCTCTGGAGTTTCCTCATGTCTGTTCGCATCCTCGCCCTCGTCGGCAGCCTCCGCGCCGGCTCGCACAACCGCCAGCTCGCCGAGACCACGGTCAAGCTCGCTCCCGCGGGTGCCGAGGTGGCGCTCTACGAGGGGCTCGCGGAGATCCCCTTCTACAACGAGGACATCGACGTCGAGGGCGGCGTCCCGGCCGCCGCCGCCGCGCTGCGCGAGGCCGCCGCGGGCGCCGACGCCCTGCTGCTCTTCACGCCCGAGTACAACGGCACGATCCCGGCCGTCCTGAAGAACGCCATCGACTGGCTGTCCCGCCCCTACGGCGCCGGCGCCATCAGCGGCAAGCCGGTCGTCGTGATCGGCACCGCCTTCGGCCAGTACGGCGGCGTCTGGGCGCAGGACGAGGCCCGCAAGGCCGTGGGCATCGCCGGCGGCAAGGTGATCGAGGACATCAAGCTCTCCATCCCCGGCTCGGTGACCCGTTTCGCCGAGACCCACCCGGCCGACGACAGCGAGGTCGCCGCCCAGCTGACGGAGGTCATCACCCGCCTCCACGACCTCGCCGGCGAGCCGGCGGCCGCCTGACCCGCCCCGCGGGGGCCGGAGGGGCTCCGCCCCGGAAGAACGGCCCCCGCGGACGCCGGAGGGGCTCAGGCAGCCGCCGTCGTGGACCGTCCGTCGCGGTGGATCGGCGTTCGCGAGCCCGTCAGGGGGACCCCCGTACCGCCGCGGCGGGTGGCGACGATCTCCGCCGCGATGGACAGGGCGGTCTCCTCCGGGGTGCGGGCGCCGAGGTCGAGGCCGATCGGGGAACGGAGCCGGGACAGCTCCCGCTCCCCCACGCCCGCCTCACGCAGCCGGCGCTCGCGGTCGGCATGGGTGCGGCGGGAGCCCATCGCCCCGACGAACGCCACCGGCAGCCCCAGCGCCTCCTTCAGCAGCGGTACGTCGAACTTCGCGTCGTGGGTGAGGACGCACAGCACCGTGCGCGCGTCGGTCCGCGTGCTCCGCAGATAGCGGTGCGGCCAGTCGACCACGACCTCGTCGGCCTCCGGGAAGCGGGCCCCGGTCGCGAACACCGGCCGCGCGTCGCACACCGTGACGTGGTAGCCGAGGAACTTGCCCGCCCGCGCCAGAGCCGCCGCGAAGTCGACCGCCCCGAAGACGATCATGCGGGGCGGCGGCACCGAGGACTCCACGAACAGGGTCAGCCCGCCGGGGCGGTGCGTCCCTCCCCCGGACTCCGTCCGGGGGGACGCCCGTCCCGCTTCGCGCGCCGCCACGGCGACCGTGCCGCTACGACCGGCCTCCAGCAGGACCCCGGCCTCCCCGGCCGCCGTCCGGTCCAGCTCCGCGGCCCCGCCGAGGCCACCCTCGTACGACCCGTCCGGGTGGACGAACAGGGCTTTGCCGAGGAGTTCCGCCGGGCCGTCGACGACCCGGGCGAGCGCCCCCGGCCCGCCCCGCAGGACGGCCGACAGCGCCGCCTCCAGCACCGGCCGTGCGGGCGCCCGCCCGGCGACCGGGGTCACCATGACGTCGATGATCCCGCCACAGGTCAGGCCGGTGGCGAAGGCGTCCTCGTCACTGAAGCCGAACCGTTCGACGCGGGTCCCGCCGTCCTCCAGCGCCCGGGCGCACAGCTCGTACACCGCGCCCTCCACACACCCGCCGGACACCGAGCCGATCGCCGTGCCCGCGCGATCGACGGCGAGGGCGGCGCCGGGGCCGCGCGGCGCGCTGCCGCCCACGGACACCACCGTGGCCACCGCGAACTCCCGGCCCTCGGTCAGCCAGCGGTGCAGCTCGCCGGCGATGTCAAACACCCGGTCCTCCCGCCCGCAGGACCCGGTCCGGGCGGATGGGCAGGTTCCGGTGGCGTACGCCGGTCGCGTGCCAGACCGCGTTGGCGACGGCCGCCGCCGCGCCCACGATGCCGACCTCGCCGATGCCCTTGATGCCGACCGGGTCGTCGGGGTCCGGGTCGTCGACCCAGTCCGCCTCGACCTCCGGCACGTCGGCGTGGGTGGCGACGTGGTAACCGGCCAGATCGGCGCCGTGGAGGCCGCCGGAGGCGCGGTCCCGGACCGCCTCCTCGTGCAGGGCCATCGAGATGCCCCAGGTCATGCCGCCCACCAGCTGACCGCGCGCGGTGAGCGGATTGACGATCCGGCCCGCCGCGAAGACGCCGAGCATCCGCCGCACCCGCACCTCGCCGGTGGCGACGTCCACGGCCACCTCGGCGAACTGCGCTCCGAAGGAGTGCCGCTCCCTCTGGGCGAGGGCGCCGAGGGCGGCGGTGGTGTCGGACCGTACGGTGACGCCCTCCGGCGGCACGGCGCCCCCGTGGACGAGCCGACCGCGCAGTTCCTCGGCGGCGGCCGTGACCGCCCAGGCCCAGGAGCGGGTGCCCATGGAGCCGCCCGCGATCCCCGCCGGGCCGAAGTCGCTGTCGCCGATGCGCACCCGGACCCGGTCGGGCGCCACCCGGAGCGCGTCGGCGGCCACCAGGGTGAGCGCCGTACGCGCCCCGGTGCCGATGTCGGCCGCGGCGATCCGCACGGTGAAGGTGCCGTCCGCCTCCGCGGTCACCGCGGCCGTCGACGGGAGGGCGCCCGAGGGGAAGGAGGCCGCGGCCGTGCCGGTGCCGAGCAGCCAGCGCCCTTCGCGGCGCGTCCCCGGGCGCGGGTCGCGGCCGGCCCAGCCGAAGCGGCGGGCGCCCTCGCGGAAGCAGGCGGCGAGGTTGCGGCCGGCGAACGGCAGTCCGGAGACCGGGCCGCGCTCGGGATCGTTGCGCAGCCGCAGCTCGACGGGGTCGATGCCGCACCGCTCGGCGAGTTCGTCGAGCGCCGCCTCCAGCGCGAACGACCCGGGCGCCTCGCCCGGCGCGCGCATCCACGTCGGGGACGGCACGTCCAGCCGTACCACCTCGTTCGAGGTGCGGTGGGCGTCGGCGTCGTACATCACGCGCGCCACACCGGCGCCCGGCTCGACGAACTCCCAGACCGTCGACGTCTGGTTCAGCGAACGGTGCTCGAGGGCGCGCAGCCGGCCGTCGGGGCCGGCGCCGAGCCGGATCCGCTGGACGGTGGGGCTGCGGTAGCCGGTGAGCGAGAACATCTGGCGGCGTGTCAGGACGACGCGGACCGGCCGCCGCAGGGCGGTCGCGGCCATCACGGCGCACACCTGGTGGGCCCGCAGGCCCTTGCTGCCGAAGCCGCCGCCGACGTGCTCGGAGCGCACCCGTACCGCGGACGCGTCCAGGGAGAACATCCGCGCGATCTCGTCGGCGACCCAGGTGGTGCCCTGGTTGGAGTCGACGACCTCGAGCCGGCCGCCGTCCCACAGGGCGGCCGCCGCGTGCGGCTCCATCATGGCGTGGTGCTCCTCCGGCGTGGTGTACTCCTCGTCCACCACGTGGGCGCAGCCGGCGAGCCCGGCCTCCAGGTCGCCCTTCTCCGTCACCGCGGGCATGTGTCCGTCCGCCGGGTAGGCGTCCGGACGGTCCGCGGAGAGTTCGGCGTCGTGCGGCTCCCGCTCGTAGGTGACGACGAGCGCCTCGGCGGCCTCCCGGGCCTGCTCGGGCGTCTCGGCGACGACGAGCGCGACGGGCCAGCCGGCGTGCGGGACCCGGTCGCTCTGGAAGACCGCGGCCGTCGGGTCCGGAGGGAAGCCCAGCATGCCGATGTAGTCGGTGTCGAGGCGCGGGGCGTTCCCGTGGTGCAGGACGGTGAGCACGCCCGGCATGCCGAGCACGGGCCCGGTCTCCACGGTCAGGATCCGGCCGCGGGCGACGGTGGACAGCACCAGCCAGCCGTGGGCGAGGCCGACGAAGGGGATCTCCCCGGCGTAGCGGGCGGCGCCGGTGACCTTGTCGCGGCCCTCGACGCGGGTGTGCGCGGTGCCGACGGCGCCCGTCGTCGTGGCGCCGGTCGTGACGGCGGTCATCGGGCGGCCTCCTCGGCGAGTTCGGACAGCACGGCCACCACGAGGTTGCGCATCAGTGTCACCTTGTATCCGTTGTCGGGCAGCGGCCTGGCGGCCGCGAGTTCGGCGTCCGCCGCCGCGGCGAAGTACTCGGCGGTGGCCGGGGCGCCGTTCAGGACGCGCTCGGCGGCGCGGGCCCGCCAGGGCCGGGAGGCGACCGCGCCGAGGGCGAGGCGGGCCTCGCGCACCACTCCCCCGCTGACGTCGAGGGCGGCGGCGACCGAGCCGATCGCGAAGGCGTACGAGGCGCGTTCGCGGACCTTGCGGTAGCGCGAGCGGGCGGCGACCGGCGCGGGCGGCAGGGTGACGTGGGTGATGAGCGCGCCGGGCGGCAGGGCGGTCTCCCGGTGCGGGGTGTCACCCACCGGGAGGTAGAAGTCGGCCAGCGGCAGGTCCCCCGGCCCGTCGGCGGTTTCGTAGGAGACGACCGCGTCGAAGGCGGTCAGCGCCACGCCCATGTCGGAGGGGTGGACGGCCACGCAGTGGTCGGAGGCGCCCAGGACGGCGTGGTTGTGGTGCTCGCCCTCGACGGCGGGGCAACCGCTGCCGGGCGCACGCTTGTTGCAGGGCCGGGTCACATCGGTGAAGTAGCCGCAGCGGGTGCGCTGGAGCAGGTTGCCGCCGACGGTGGCCATGTTGCGCAACTGCCCGGAGGCGCCGGCGAGCACGGCCTGGGCGAGGGCGGGGTAGTCCCGGCGGACCCCGGGGTGCGCGGCGAGGTCTCCGTTGGTGACGGTGGCGCCGATGCGCAGCCCGCCGTCGGCCGGCTCGATCCGGTCCAGCGGGAGGGCGCGGACGTCGACGAGCCGGGCCGGGCGCTCGACGCCGTTCTTCATCAGGTCGACGAGGTTGGTGCCGCCGCCGAGGTAGCGGGCGTCGGGGTCGGCGCGGAGCAGCGCCACCGCGCCGGAGACGTCGTCGGCGCGCCGGTAGTCGAATTCCCTCATGCCGCGGTCTCCCCGGTCCGGCCGCGGTGCTCCGCGGCGGCGCGGGCGACCGCCTCGACGATCTGCACGTACGCGCTGCAGCGGCACAGGTTGCCGCTCATGCGTTCCCTGATCTCCTCGGGGGTCAGGGGCGGTGGTCCCGCTTCGGGCCGTACGTCCTCGGTGACGGCGCTGGGCCAGCCCGCCGCGTGTTCCTCGATGACGGCGACGGCCGAACAGATCTGGCCGGGGGTGCAGTAGCCGCACTGGAAGCCGTCCAGGTCGAGGAAGGCCTGTTGCACCGGGTGCAGCCGGTCCCCGTCGGCCAGGCCCTCCACGGTGGTGATCTCGCGGTCGCCGGAGGCGACGGCCAGTTGCAGGCAGGACACGGTGCGGCGGCCGTCGACCAGCACCGTGCAGGCACCGCACTGCCCCTGGTCGCAGCCCTTCTTGGTGCCGGTCAGATCGAGGCGTTCGCGCAGGGCGTCGAGCAGGGTGGTGCGGTGGTCGACGGACAGCGTGTGCTTCTCGCCGTTGATGTTCAGGGTGACGCTGCTGGACGTCGAGGGGGCCATGGGCAGCCTTCTTTCACGGATCTGGAAGGCGGACGAGTCGATGACGCGGGGGCTTTACGGAACGTGGGGGCGTTCGGGAGCATGCGGGGGGAGCGGGAAGGACGGGGGACCGGTCGTTCCGGGGCATGCCGCCGGCCGTCCCGCGCCGCCCGTGTCCGCCGATACGATGGACTCGAAGCGGACAGCTGTCCGTTACTTCGAAGAACGTAGTGGACAGTTGTCCGGTCATCAAGAACGGATTTCGGCCACGGTCCGGGAGGAGGACGAGTGGGACACCGCGAGGACGCACCCCCGTGCGTGGAGGCGCCCAGGAGCACGGCGGCGCCCCGGCGCTCGGACGCGCAGCGCAACCGCGAACGCATCCTGGAGGTGGCTCTCGTCGAACTCACGCGCGCGGCGGACACCCCGCTGAGCGTGATCGCCAGGAAGGCGGGCGTCGGACAGGGCACGCTCTACCGGAACTTCCCCAGCCGTGAGGCACTCGTCCTGGAGATCTACCGGCACGAGATGCGGCAGGTGGCCGACAGCGCGGCGCAGCTGCTGAGCACCCGCGAACCCGACCGCGCGCTGCGCGAGTGGATGGACGGGCTGGCCCGGTTCGCCATGGCCAAGGCCGGTCTGGCCGACGCCATCCGGCAGGCCACCAGCGGACCGGACAGCCCCGCCAAGCCGGGACACGCTCCGGTGACCGAGGCGGCCGAACTCCTGCTGCGCAGCTGCGAGGAGGCCGGTGTCATCCGCCCCGGGGTGACCGCGGACGACCTCGTCCTGGCCATCGGCGGCCTCTGGCAGCTCGATCCCGCCGAGGACTGGCAGCCGCGCGCCGCCCGTCTGCTGGACCTGGTCATGGACGGCCTGCGGGCCGGGGCGCCGGGACGGTAGCGCTCGCTCGGGCGCCCCTCACGCGGGCCGGCCCGCGCGGTCCCCCGCAGGACCGCCGCCACCGCGGGGCGGGCGTGACCGCCGACGCTCCGGGAGCCGCGCCGGCCGGTGAACGGGCGGGCGGCCGTTGACAGCCGCCCCGCCCCGGCGGTACTGATCGGGGCCGCAGCAGGCAGGAGGCGCGGACGTGCACGAACCCCCCTTGTCCGGGATCACGGTGGTCAGCGTGGAGCAGGCGGTGGCCGCGCCCTACGCGACCCGGCAGCTGGCCGATCTCGGCGCCCGTGTGATCAAGGTGGAGCGGCCGGGCGAGGGGGACTTCGCCCGCCGGTACGACACGACCGTGCACGGCCACTCCAGCTACTTCGTGTGGATCAACCGCTCCAAGGAGTCGCTCACCCTGGACCTGAAGGACCCGCGCGGCCGCGCGGTCCTGCACGAACTGCTCCGGGACGCCGACGTCTTCGTGCAGAACCTCGCGCCGGGCGCCGCCGGCCGCCTCGGCCTCGGGACCGGCGAGCTGACCCGCCGCCACCCGCGGCTGATCCCCTGCACGATCTCCGGGTACGGCACGAGCGGCCCCTGGGCCGACCGCAAGGCGTACGACCTGCTGGTGCAGTGCCAGACCGGTCTGGTGTCGCTGACCGGGACACCGGAGGGGACCGCCCGCACCGGGATCTCCGTCGCCGACATCGCCGCCGGGATGTACGCGTACAGCGGTGTGCTCACCGCCCTGTACACCCGCGCGACCACCGGCAGGGCGCACCCGGTGGAGGTGTCCCTGTTCGAGGCGCTCGCCGAGTGGATGGGCCAGCCCGCCTACTACACCCGCCACGGCGGCGCCCAGCCCCCGCGCCTGGGCACCCAGCACGCCACCATCGCCCCGTACGGCGCCTACCGCGCCGCCGACGGACGCGAGGTGCTGTTCTCCGTCCAGAACGAGCGCGAGTGGGCGGCCCTGTGCACGGAGTTCCTCGGCCGGCCGGAGCTGACCGACGATCCGCGCTTCGCCACCGGCCCCGACCGCGTGGCGCACCGGGAGGAGCTGAACGCGGTCCTCGCCGAGCGCTTCGCCCGCGCGGACGCCGAGGAGCTGCTCGGGGAGCTGGAGGCGATCGGCATCGCCTGCGCCGGGGTCAACGACGTGGCCGCGTTCCTCGGCCATCCGGTGCTCGCCGCCCGCGGCCGCTGGCGCGAGGTGCCGGTGCCGGGCGGAACCGTGGAGGCCCTGCTGCCGCCCGCCGACCTCGCGGGTCTGCCGGCCCGCATGGACCCGGTGCCGGCCGTCGGCGGGCACACGGAGGCGATCCTGGCGGAACTGGGCCGCTCCCCCGAGGAGATCGCGGCGCTGCGCGCGGACGGGGTCGTCTGACCGCGGCTACGCCCCACGGCGGTGCAACGCGTCCAGCACGTCCTCGTCCGTCAGCTGGTCGAACTCCTCGTACCACTGGCCCACGGCCATGAACGCGGCCGGCTCGTGCGGACAGATCACCTCGTCGGCCTCGGAACGCATCAGCGCGAGACCCTCCGTCGCGCCGACCGGAACGGCCAGCACGAGGCGCCCGGGGTCCCGTGCCCGCAGGGCGCGCAGCGCGGCGCGGGCGGTGGAGCCGGTCGCCAGTCCGTCGTCGACGACGATCACGGTCCGTCCGCGCAGTTCGGGAGCGGGCCGGTCCCCGCGGTAGCGCTCTTCGCGGCGGCGCAGCTCGGTGCGCTCGCGTTCGACGACGGGCGCCAGGTCGGCCTCGTCGAGGCCCAGCCGCGCCAGGGCGTCCTCGTCGAAGAGCGGAACGCCGTCGCCGGCCATCGCGCCGACACCGAACTCCTCGTGGAAGGGGGCGCCGATCTTCCGTACGACGAGGACGTCGAGCGGGGCGTCCAGCGCCCGGGCGACCTCGACGGCCACGGCGGCGCCGCCGCGGGGCAGCGCCAGCACGACGGGGTCGGGCAGGGCTCCCTCGTCCTGCCTCTCCCGCAGCCGTGCGGCCAGTTCCCGGCCGGCCTGCCGACGGTCACGGAACCGCATGGCGGATGCCCTCCCTCCGTACCGGAGACGGCACCTGGAGCACCTGGTCCGCACCCGCGTACCCCGCCCTCCGGCACTCGAAGCGCCCGGCGCCCGCATGGGTGCGCGGTCGTCGGGCAGGCGAGTTCCATGGTCGGTGACACGAGCGGCTACGGGCAGGCGCGGCGGCCGGAGGAGAACGGGCACCGGGCGGTGGCGCAGGAGGACGAGTTCCGGATCGAGGTGTGGGCGGCGAGCCGGGAGAACTGTCTGGCGGAGGCGGTGGCGGCGGTGGTGGAGTGCTTCGCCGACGTCTCCGGGGTGCGGCCGACGGGTGCGGGACGCGTCCGGCTGGCCGGGGCCAGTGACGACGATCTGCTGGCGGCGCTGCTGGACGAGGTCCTGTACCGGCTGGAGGAGTACGGCCAGGTACCGGTCGACGTGGAGGCCGACGGGACCGAGGACGGTCTCGACGTGCGCCTGGCGGTGGCCGCCCTGACGGACGTGCGGGTCACCGGCCGGATGCCGACGGACGTGGGCTGGGGGGAACTGCGGATCCACCCGGGTCCGTGCGGCTGGACGTGCGCGCTCACGGTCGGCGGATGACCGCCGCTCCGGAACGGCCCCTGCCCGGGGACGGCGCCCCCGGGCAGGGGCGGCGGGCCGGGAGGACCCGCGCTCAGTGCGTGGGGGCCGCCGCGCTGATGTCCGCCAGGGCGGAGTGCGGGTCCTCCGTCGCGGCGAGGTCCCCGAGGCTCACCATCCCCACCGGACAGCCGCCGCGTTCCACCACCGGGAGCCGCCGCACGGCGTGCCGCCGCATCAGCTCCACGGCGTGATCGGTGGTGTCCTCGGGGTCGAGTGTCACCAGGGGCGGGCGCGTGCACAGGGAACCGACCGTCGTGGCCTCCGGGTCGTGTCCCTCCGCGACGCCCCTCAGCACGATGTCGCGGTCGGTGAGCACGCCGAACAGATCACAGTCGTACGCGACGAGGACGTCGCCGATGTCCTGCTCCCGCATCAGGCGTGCCGCCCGCGCCACCGTCGTCATGGGTTCGACGGACGCGGTGTCCGTGGACATCACGTCCCGTATCCGTGTGGTCATGGGCACCTCCCGGTACGTGGCCGGCCTGGACTCCCCGTGTCCGCCGCGTAGCCCGTTGCGCGGCGCGTAAACCGACCGGCGGGGCGGGCGTGGAGCACACCCGCCCCGCCGCACGCCTCCGGGAACCTCCCGGGTGACGCCGTCCCCGGGCGTACGCGCACGGCCTGTCCGAAGGCGTCCGTCAGGGCGGGGCGCCGTCCCCGTCCTCCGCCTCGACGGCCTCGTCCACGCGCCGGGCCGCCCAGGCCAGGAACTCCCGCACCGCCGCCCCGGGCAGCTCCGGCGCGGAGTCACGGGGGCGTTCGAAGCTGCGCAGCGCGTCTGCGATCAGTGGCCGGAAACCCGCCTCCGAGGCGGCGACGATCCCGGCCGCCCCGCGCTTGGCGAACCAGCGGCCGGTGCGGCAGTACACCACGGAGCGGCAGCCGTTGAGCACCCGGTTGTCGGCCGCGTGCCCCTCGCCCTCGGCGTGTTCGCGCACGGAGGCGCGGAGCGCGGTGAGCACGGCGGCCCGCTCCGGTGCGGCGATCACGTCCCGTACCGGAGCGCCGAACAGCGGGAGGCCCGCCTGGTGGGCGACGGAGCGGTCGAGGACGTACCAGAACGCGGGCGCCTCCCCGGGATCGAGGCTGACCCGTTCGGGCAGGGAGGGTCCGGTGTTGAGGTCCATGAGGTAGCCGGCCCCGCCGGACGGACGGCCGGCGAAGTCGGCCGGGTACACGACCAGTTCCAGTCCGGCCGCGGGACAGGGCAGGGCGGGGTGGGCCAGCGTCCCGGCCAGTTCGGTCAGGGCGCGCCGGGGAAGCGGGCGGTCCACCACGACGGTCACGTCGACGTCGCTGCGTCCGTGCCGGTAGTCGCCGAGCGCGAGGGATCCGACGGCGAGGACGCTCACCAGGTGGGGGCCGCAGACGGTGCGCGTGCGGTGGACCAGCTCGTCGAGGTAGGGGCGGACCTCGCGGGGCGGGGCGGGATGGCGGCTCATGGGCCGGTGCCGGCCCGCGGGCCCGCGCCGCGGTGCGTCAGTTCCACAGTTCGTCGCTGTCGCACACCCGTGCTCCCATGTTGCGTTCCATCATCCGCAGGGCGGCGTCCGCGAGGTCGGCGTGGATGTGGGCGACGGCGTCGCGGGGGACGGTCACGTCGAAGTGGCGGATGTGCGCGTCGAGCGACGAGTAGAGGACGCACTGCTCCGTGACCTGGCCGCACAGCACGAGCCGGTCGATGCCCTGCTGGTTGAGCAGATAGCCCAGTGGGGTCTCGAAGAAGACCGAGTGCCGTGCCTTGACGACGAAGAGCGAGGAGTCGTCCGGCACCAGCGGTTTCACGAGGCGCGCGTGCGGTCCCGACAGGGCCTTGTCGAGCAGTTCCCCGTGGTGGGAGCGCCACTCGCCGAAGTTGTCGTTGACGTAGATCACCGGCACGTCCCGGCGCCGCGCCCGTTCCAGCAGGCCGGAGACGACCGGCACGACCGTCTCGGCGGAGGGGATCAGATGCTCGGCGTCCGGATGGTCGTAGGTGTTGATCATGTCGATGACGATCAGCGCGCTCTTGCCCATGTCCCCCGGGTTCCACCTGCGGGGAAAGCCAGACATGCGGGTTCGCGTCACGGGCCCGGGCCGGTCCGGGCAGTCAATCGGGGCCGTCCGGCCCTGGCCCCGTCGGGATCCGCCGACGACGATGGAGGAATGATCCACGGCGATGGCTTCCGGTCGCTCGACCGCCGGGAGTGCCTGCGCCTGCTGGCCAGGGCGCCGGTCGGTCGCGTCGTCCACACCCGGCAGGCGCTGCCCGCGGTCCTGCCCGTCGGCTTCACCCTGGACACGGACGCCTCCGTGGTGCTGCGCACCTCCGCCGCCTCCGAACTGGTCCGGGCGGTCGACGGCGTCGTGGTCGCCTTCCAGGCCGACGACTTCGACGCCGGGAGCCGGTCCGGCTGGAGCGTGGTGGTCACCGGCCGGGCGGCCGTGGTGACCGACCCGGCCGAGCACGAGCTCCTGCTGCGGACCGGGCCCCGCTCATGGATGCCGACGCACGACGGGGTGTTCGTCCGGATCGAGGCCGAGATGGTCACCGGCCGGGAACTCACGGGGCTGCCCGGAGCCTGCTGAACCGGTGTCCCGGCCGCGTGGGGGGCGCCCTCCGGGGTGCCGTACGGTACGCCTGTGACCGCCTTCAGCCCTGAGAACGCCCCGGGCCGCCACGGCCCTTCCGCCACCGTCGAGGCCGCACCCCTTGAGGTGGGCCGGGTGCGCACCGAGTACTCGCCCGCGCACGACGGCGACCCCGACCCCGGGGAGATCGTCTGGACCTGGGTGCCCTACGAGGAGGACGACGGCCGGGGCAAGGACCGTCCGGTGCTGGTCGTCGCCCGTGAGGCGGGCGGGACGTTCCTCGCCGTGCAGTTGTCCAGCAAGGGGCGCAACGGTCACCGGAAGTGGGTGCCGATCGGCAGCGGGCCGTGGGACCGGTCGGGCCGCGACTCGTGGGTGGCCGTGGACCGGGTGCTGCGGCTGCACGAGGAGGGCATGCGCCGGGAGGCGTGCGCGCTGGACCGGATGCGGTTCGACCTCGTGCGTCAGCGGCTGCGGGAGCGGTACGGCTGGAGCTGATCACCGCCGGCCCGGACAGCAGGTCCGCGGAGGTCCGCTCGAACGCGGCGCGGACCGCGCTGTCGCCGGTGCGGTCCGGGATGCCGGACACCCCGTGTGCGAAGGCGCCCGCGAAGCGCCCGCCCTGCTCCGGGTGCGACCGGAACGCCGCCGTCACGCGGGCGGGGCCGCTGCGGAACACCCCGCGGCCCCGGGCGGTGCCGCGCGGGCGCGCTCACGGCGCCACCCCCGCAGCCGCCGTGACCACGCGCCGCGCGGTCCCGCTCGTCGTGCCCGTGCAGGCATCCTCAGTGATGCTGGTGACGCGCCGCAACGGAGTTTCGCCGCCCGAAAGGCCCGGGGAACGGGCGGAGAACCGCCCGGAAACAGTCCGGACGAAAGGACGGCCGGACCGGAGCGCCCCGCCAGGCGCCCTTGTGCCCGCCGACGCGATGGTTTTGGGTGGACGGGTTGGTGCCGGCCGGGACCGCGGACGCTCCGGGCCGGTGGCATGGCGGAATCTCGGGAGGATCCCCACATGTCCGATTCGGCAGGCGGCTGTGCCGAGCCGCGTCTCCCCGTCACGGAAGCCGAGGTGGAGGCCCTGGTGCGGGGCATCTGCTTCAAGACCGGACCGCCGCGCCTCCTCGGTGTCGAGGTGGAATGGCTCGTCCACGAGCTGCGGGACCCGCGGCTCCCCGTCTCACCCGAACGGCTCGAAGCGGCCTACGCCGCCTTGCGGTCCGTGCCCCTGAGGTCGGCGCTCACCGTCGAGCCCGGCGGCCAGCTGGAGCTGAGCTCGCCGCCCGCCGCCTCCCTGATGGAGTGCGTCGGCACCGTCTCCGCCGACCTCGACGCCGTCCGCGCGGTACTGCGCGAGGACGGTCTGGTCCTCGTCGGCCTCGGCCACGATCCCTGGCACCCCCCTCGCCGGCTCCTGCGCCGGCCGCGTTACGACGCCATGGAGGCCTGCCTGGACCGCACCGGTCCCGCCGGCCGGGCCATGATGTGCTCCTCCGCCTCCGTGCAGGTGTGCGTGGACGCCGGGTACGAGGAACCCGGCCCGCTCGGCCACGTACGGCGCTGGTGGCTGGCGCACCAGCTCGGCGCGGTCCTGGTCGCCGCGTTCGCCAACTCCCCGATCGCCGGTGCCCGGCCGACCGGCTGGCTGTCCACCCGGCAGCTGCGCTGGACGCAGATCGGCGCCGGACGGGCGGGCGCCCCCGTGCTGGACACCGACCCGCGCGGCGCCTGGGCCCGGCACGTCCTGGACGCGCCCGTGATGTGCGTACGGCGCGACGACGGGCCGTGGCACGTGCCCGAGGGGCTCACCTTCCGGGAGTGGACCAGGTCCGGCACGCCCGGGCCGCCGACCCGGGACGACCTCGACTACCACGCCACGACCCTGTTCCCGCCGGTCAGGCCGCGCGGCCATCTGGAACTGCGCATGATCGACGCGCAGCCCGGCGACGACGGCTGGATCGTGCCGCTGGCCGTGGTCGCGGCGCTGTTCGACGACCCGGAGGCCACCGAGACCGCCTACCGGGCGGTGAAACCGCTGGCCGAGCGGGCCCACGGCATGCCCGCGCCGCACAATCCGCTCTGGCGGGACGCGGCCCGTACCGGGCTGGCCGACCCGGAGCTGCGCGAGGTGGCCGCCGGCTGTTTCACGGCGGCGCTGCGCGCCCTGCCCCGGCTCGGCGCCACCACCGAGGTGGTCGACGCGGTCGGGACGTACCTGGACCGCTATGTCGCCCGCGGCCGCTGCCCGGCCGACGACTCCCTCGACGAGCTGCGCGCGGCGTCCCTCGCCGCCCGCTCCCATCCGCACGGGAAGGACACCTCCTTATGACCGGCCCCGCCCCCGACACCGAAGCCCTGCGCGAGCGCGCGGTCGTCTCGCTGGTCACCGCGCGGGACCGTACGACCCTGCTGACCAGCTGCGTCGACGAGCCCGACCTGACCGCGCAGCACTCCCCGCTGATGTCGCCACTGGTGTGGGACCTCGCCCACATCGGCAACCAGGAGGAACAGTGGCTGCTGCGGACCGTCGCCGGCCACGAGGCGATACGCCCCGAGATCGACAGCCTGTACGACGCCTTCGAGCACCCGCGCGCCGAGCGCCCGAACCTGCCGCTGCTGGCGCCCCGGGAGGCCCGCCGGTACGCGGCGGAGGTGCGCAGCCGGGCGCTGGACGTGCTGGAGGGCGCGGCGTTCCACGGGACGCGGCTGACCGAGGCGGGCTTCGCCTTCGGGATGATCGCCCAGCACGAGCAGCAGCACGACGAGACCATGCTGATCACCCACCAGCTCCGCAGGGGACCGCAGGCCCTGACCGCCCCGGACCCGGAGCCGGTGGCGCTGTTCACGGGCCCGTCCGAAGTCCTCGTCCCCGGCGGCCCCTTCACCATGGGCACCTCGGACGAGCCGTGGGCGCTGGACAACGAGCGGCCCGCGCACCGGCGTGAGGTGGCGCCCTTCCGCATCGACACCACCCCGGTGACGAACGCCGCGTACCAGGCGTTCATCGAGGACGGCGGTTACGACGAGCCGCGCTGGTGGACCGCGGAGGGCTGGGCCCACATCCGCCGCAACTCCGTCACCGCCCCGCTGTTCTGGCGCCGGGACGGCGGGCAGTGGCTGCGGCGCCGGTTCGGCGTCACCGAGGTGGTGCCGCCCGACGAGCCGGTGCTGCACGTGTGCTGGTACGAGGCGGACGCCTACGCCCGCTGGGCCGGACGGCGGCTGCCCACCGAGGCCGAGTGGGAGAAGGCGGCCCGGTACGACCCGGTCGGCGACCGCTCGACGCGCTACCCGTGGGGCGACGCCGACCCCGGCCCCGAGCACGCCAACCTCGGCCAGCGGCATCTGCGTCCGGCGCCCGCCGGGAGCTACCCGGCCGGTGAGTCGCCGCTGGGCGTACGGCAGTTGATCGGCGACGTGTGGGAGTGGACGGCGAGCGACTTCCTGCCGTACCCGGGGTTCCGGGCGTTCCCGTACAAGGAGTACTCGGAGGTGTTCTTCGGGCCGGAGTACAAGGTGCTGCGCGGCGGTTCGTTCGCCGTGGACCCGGTGGCCTGCCGGGGCACGTTCCGCAACTGGGACCTGCCGGTCCGGCGGCAGATCTTCTGCGGGTTCCGCACGGCGCGCTCGGAGGACGTCTGATGTGCCGTCACGTGGCGTACACGGGGCCCGAGGAGTCGCTGGGCGAGCTGCTCGTGGCGCCGCCGCACGGCCTGTACCGGCAGTCCTGGGCGCCCCGGCGGCAGCGGTACGGCACGGTCAACGCCGACGGTTTCGGCGTGGGCTGGTACGCGCAGGGCGATCCGGTGCCGGCCCGGTACCGGCGGGCCGGACCGGTCTGGGCGGACCTGTCGTTCGCCGACCTCGCCCGTGTCGTCCGCACCCGGGCGCTGCTCGCCGCCGTACGGGACGCGACCCTGTCGGGTGCCGACGCGGAGGCCGCGGCGGCGCCGTTCGCCGCCGGGACCTGGCTGTTCAGCCACAACGGGGCGGTGCCGGGCTGGCCGGGTTCGCTCGCGCCGCTGGTCGCGTCCCTGCCCGCCGAGGAGGTGCTGTCGCTGGAGGCGCGCAACGACTCCGCGTTCGTGTGGGCGCTGGTGCTCGCCCGGCTGCGGGCCGGCGACGAGGAGGGGCAGGCGCTCTCCGACACGGTCCTGGAGGTCGCCGCGGCGGCCCCCGGGGCCCGGCTCAACCTGCTGCTCACAGACGGTGACACCGTCACCGCGACCGCCTGGGGCGACACGCTGTGGTACCTCGCCCGGACCGGCGGCGGCGTCGTCGTGGCCTCCGAGCCCTACGACGACGATCCGCACTGGCGTGAGGTCCCCGACCGCACCCTGCTCGCGGCAAGCCGTACGGACGTTCTACTGACCCCGCTCAAGGAGCCCCTCACGTGAGTCCGTTCCGCCTCACCCGCACCCTGCCCGAGGACGCCGTCGACGCCGCCCTGCGCGCCGATGTCCGCGAGGGCCTGACCGGCAGCCCCAAGACGCTGCCGCCGAAGTGGTTCTACGACGCACGGGGCAGCGAGCTGTTCGAGGAGATCACCGCGCTGCCCGAGTACTACCCGACCCGTGCCGAACGCGAGATCCTGATCGCCCGTGCCGGTGAGATCGCCGCGGCGTCCGGCGCCCGCACCCTGGTCGAACTGGGCTCCGGTTCCTCGGAGAAGACGCGGCACCTGATCGACGCCCTGGGCGGACTGCGCGCCTACGTCCCCGTCGACGTCAGCGAGAGCGCCCTCACCCTGGCCGGGCGGGCGCTGGCCGCCGAGCGGCCGGGGCTGGACGTGCACGCCCTGGTCGCCGACTTCACCACCCTGCCGACCCTGCCCGACACGCCGGGGCCGCGGCTGGTGGCGTTCCTCGGCGGCACCATCGGCAACCTATTGCCGCCCGAGCGTGCCGCGTTCCTCGCCTCCGTCCGCGCCCTGCTCGCCCCGGGCGACGCCCTGCTGCTGGGCACCGACCTGGTGAAGGACGAGGAGGTACTGGTCCGGGCGTACGACGACGCGGCCGGTGTGACGGCCGCGTTCAACAAGAACGTCCTGGACGTCATCGACCGGGAGCTGGGCGCCGACTTCGACCCGGCCGCCTTCGACCACGTGGCGCTGTGGGACGCCGGGCACGAGTGGATCGAGATGCGGCTGCGCTCCCGTACCGCGCAGACGGTGAAGATCCCCTCACTGGGACTGGCCGTGGACTTCGCGGCGGGCGAGGACCTGCGGACCGAGGTGTCGGCGAAGTTCCGTCAGGACGGCGTGCGCGAGGAACTGTCCTCCGCCGGGATGGAGTTGACCCGGTGGTGGACGGACGACCGGAAGCGGTTCGCGCTGTCGCTGAGCGTCGCGCGCTGACGGGCGCCCCGCCGGCCCGAGGGGTGTGGCGGGAGGCCGTGGTCACGTCCTCCCGCCACACCCCTCAGTCGAAGGCCAGGGCTTCGGTGATGCGGCGGGAGGCGCGGCCGGCCCCGGTGGCCGGGTCGGCCCCGGTGAGCACCTCGGTCATGTACTCCTTGATCGGGTTGTCCGCCTCGACCGCCGCCCACTGGGGTGTGCCGGGGGTCGCCCGGCCCCGTGCGGCTCCGGCCGCCATGGCCGCGACCCCCTCCTCCTCCGCCACCGCCCCGGCGAGTTCGGCCTTGTTGGGGACGTAGTTCATCGTGCGGGCCAGTTCGGTGTTCCACCGGGCGCCGGTGAGCGCGGCGACGACCTCGACGGCGCCCTCCCGGTTGTCGGTCTTGACCGGGATCACGAGGTCGGAGCCGCCGGTGAAGACGGCTCCGGGCCTGCCGGCGACCCTGCCGGGAACGGGGAAGTAGCCCAGCTCGCCCTCCAGGCGCGGGTTCTGCTTGACGATGGCACGCGCCAGCCCCGGCACGGCCACGATCTGCGCGACCTCGCCCTTCGCGAACACGTCCGCCTGCGGCGGGTGTTCCTCGTCGGCGTCGACCGGCCCGTCGCCGAGCGCCTGGAGCCTGCGGTAGAAGTCCATGCCGCGCAGCGCCGCCGGGCTGTCCAGCGTGCCGCGCCAGACGCCGTTCCGTTCCTTGGCGAGGTCGCCGCCCTCCTCCCAGATGAAGCCGGCGAGCGTGTACCAGTCCTGCCCGGCGAGGTAGACGCCCTGGTTGCCGCCGGTGTCGAGCTTCTCGGTGAGGGTGAGCCACTCGTCGCGGGTCTTCGGCGGGGCGGTGACGCCGGCCCTGCGGAAGAGGTCCTTGCGGTAGATGACGACGCGGTTGGCCGCGTACCAGGGGACGCCGTACTGCTGGGAGCCCCACCGGCCGGGTTCGGCGAGGCCCGGCAGCCAGTCGTCGCGGCCCCAGTCGCGCATGGACTCCAGGGTGAGGTCGAGCAGTCCGTCGCCCTCCGCGTAGGTGGCGACCTGGGTGTTGCCGACCTCGATGACGTCGGGGCCGTCCTCCTCGTCCGTCTCCAGCGCCTTCCCCACCTTCTCACCGATGCCGGTCCACTCCTGGACGCGGATGTCGAGGTCGAGCCCGGGGTGCTCGCGTTCGAACTCCTCGGTGAAGCGGCCCAGGTACTCCTGCGAGGCGCTGTGCCGCATCAGCCACACGGTGACCGTGCTCCTTTCGACGTCGCCCGGCATCAGGCCGCAGCCGCTGAGCAGGGAGGCCGACACACAGACGAGGGCGAGCAGACGGCGTCTCACGAGGGGTCCTGTTTCTGTCTGACGGACAGGGCGGGGCCCGGCGTGGGGGGACGAGCGGGGCTCGGGCGGGTGCCCAGCATCTTGGTATGGACCAATGCGTAGGTCAAGGGTGTCAGGCGAACGGCGCCGACGCCTCGCGGTCCGCCGCGTCATGGGGCACGGTGGACCGGGACGAGAGGAGCACGTGCATGTCGAACCACACCTACCGGGTCACGGAGATCGTCGGCACCTCACCCGACGGCGTCGGCCCGGCCGTACGCAACGGCATCGAGCGCGCCTCGCGGACGCTGCGCAATCTGGACTGGTTCGAGGTGACCCAGGTGCGCGGCCAGATCGAGGACGGGCAGGTGGCGCACTGGCAGGTGGGGCTGAAGGTCGGCTTCCGGCTGGAGGAGGCGGACTGAGCCGGCAGGGGGCCGGGCCGCCGCTCAGGCGCGCCTCGCCCTCGGACGGCCCCCGGGCGGCGAGCCGGTCCGGCGCGTCGCGGTGGCAGCACCACGGCGCGCCGGTGACGTCGTGCCGGCGCGCCGTAGGGCGGTGGCGCTACTCACGTCCCTTCCTGGGGACGTCGCGGCCGCGGCGGCCGGACTCCTCGTCCAGCTCCGTCTCGGCCTCGATGCGCTCCTTGCGGACCTGGCCGCGGACGGTCTCCTCGTCGGTCTTCTCCTCCGTGGTCATCCGGACCCGCTCGACCGGCACCGCCTCGGTCTCCACGACCGGGCGCTCCTCGTACAGCGTGACGTCGTGCTCGTCCTCCTTGAAGGCCGGACCCGACATGGCCTCGTCACGGTTGGCGTCCGTGATCGGCTCGCGCTCCACGCGGACCTCCTCGTGGCGCACCGGCACGGTCTGCTGGACCTCCTCCGTGACCACGTACTTGCGCAGCCTGGCCCGTCCGGCCTCGTGCCGCTCGACGCCGACCCGCATGTGCTCCTCGGAGCGGGTCATGGCGTCGTCGCCGTGCCCCCGGGTCCGCGCCTCGCTCCGGTGGCCCGCGGTGCCCGCGGTTCCGGCCGCACCCGCCGTACCGGCCGCACCCGCCGTACCGGCGGCTCCCGCCGTGCCCGTACCGGCCGTGCCGGCTGTACCCATGCCGGGGGACCGGCGTTCGCCGGGTTCGGTCAGCACGGAGTCCCAGTCGATGCCGTAGTAGTCGTACAGACGGTCTTCCTCTTCCACCGACAGGTGGCCGCCCGCGTCGATGTCGACGTTGGGCGCACCCTTGATCTTGTCCTTGCGATAGGGAACCTCGAGGTGGTCCTTCACCAGGGCGGCGTCGCGGATGGGGACGAACGACTCGCTGGAGCCGAACATGCCCGTTTTGACGGTCACCCACTCGGGGCGTCCGCTGGCGTCGTCGAGGAAGACGTGCTTCGCGTCACCCACCTTGTTCCCGTCCCCGTCGTAGACGGGGTGATCCAGCAGCTTCGAGATCTCTTCGCGGGTGATCATCTTCCATCACCCTCCTTTCGAAGGTCGCCTCTCACTGGTTCTCCCGGATCCTCCGCAAAAAACGGCACGAAAGCGACAAAAGGCGCTTAATTTTCCACAGTGCTCACTCGCGGTGACCGTCCTGGTGCCCCACCACCGCCTCCGGCCGCACCCGCTCCTGTTCTCCCGGTCCGGGCCGGCGTGTGCGCGACCGGGACCGGGAGCGCGGACGTGGAGATGCCGAATGCCGGGGGCGGAGAGCGAGACGGGGCCGGAAGGAGCACCTCTCCCGGCCCCGTCCGTCCGCACCTTCGGCGAACGTTCGGTGGAGCGCCCCGCAAGGGGCGCGGGTGTGGCGTCGTGCGGCTCCGCCGCGTGGGCGGCGCGCCCCGGCCACCGGCTGCCCGCGGTCCGTCGACGGCCGTCCGTGCGACGGCGGCTACCGCTTGGGGGCCTTCCGCGTCGCCCTCAGCCACTCCTTGTTCATCCCCGTGATGGAAGCGAGCGGGATGCCCTTGGGGCACGCTGTCGCGCACTCCCCCGCGAGGGTGCACCCGCCGAACCCCTCCTCGTCCATCTGCGCCACCATGTCCAGCACCCGGGTCTCGCGCTCGGGCGCGCCCTGCGGCAGCACGTTCAGGTGGTTGATCTTCGCCGAGGTGAACAGCATCGCCGCGCCGTTGGGACAGGCCGCGACGCAGGCGCCGCAGCCGATGCACTCGGCGTGCTCGAAGGCGAAGTCGGCGTCGGGCTTCGGCACGGGGGTGGCGTGGGCCTCGGGCGCGGAGCCGGTGGGGGCGGTGACGTAACCGCCGGCCTGGATGATCCGGTCGAAGGCGGAACGGTCGACCACCAGGTCCTTCACCACCGGGAAGGCGGCGGCCCGCCACGGTTCGACGTCGATGGTGTCGCCGTCCTCGAAGGACCGCATGTGCAGCTGGCAGGTGGTGGTGCGCTCGGGCCCGTGGGCGTCGCCGTTGATGACCAGCGAGCAGGCGCCGCAGATGCCCTCGCGGCAGTCGTGGTCGAAGGCGACCGGGTCCTCGCCCTTGAGGATGAGTTCCTCGTTGAGGGTGTCGAGCATCTCCAGGAAGGACATGTCGGGTGAGATGCCGTCCACCTCGTACGTGGACATGGCGCCGTCGGCGTCGGCGTTCTTCTGCCGCCAGACGCGCAGGGTGAGCCTCATGCGTAGCTCCGCTGGGTGGGGTGGACGTACTCGAAGACCAGGTCTTCCTTGTGCAGGACGGGAGCCTCGCCGGTGCCGGTGAACTCCCAGGCGGCGGCGTAGGAGAAGTCGTCGTCCTTGCGGGCGGCCTCGCCGTCCGGGGTCTGGGACTCCTCGCGGAAGTGGCCGCCGCAGGACTCGGAGCGGTGCAACGCGTCGAGACACATCAGCTCGGCGAGCTCCAGGTAGTCGACGATGCGGTTGGCCTTCTCCAGCGACTGGTTGAACTCCTCGCCGGTGCCGGGGACCCTGATGCGGCGCCAGAACTCCTCGCGGATCTGCGGGATGCGCTCCAGGGCCTTGCGCAGCCCGGAGTCGGTACGGGCCATGCCGCAGAACTCCCACATGAGTTCGCCGAGTTCGCGGTGGAAGGAGTCGGGGGTGCGGTCGCCGTCGACGGACAGCAGCCGGCCGAGCCGGTCCTCGGTCTCGGCCAGCACCTCCCGCACCACGGGGTGGTCGTCGGTGATCCCGTCCTGGTGCGGGGTGCGGGCCAGGTAGTCGTTGACGGTGGCCGGGAGCACGAAGTAGCCGTCGGCCAGGCCCTGCATCAGCGCGGAGGCGCCGAGGCGGTTGGCGCCGTGGTCGGAGAAGTTGGCCTCGCCGATCGCGAACAGGCCCGGAACGGTGGTCTGGAGGTCGTAGTCGACCCACAGTCCGCCCATGGTGTAGTGCACGGCGGGGTAGATCCGCATCGGCACCCGGTACGGGTCCTCGTCGGTGATCCGCTGGTACATGTCGAAGAGGTTGCCGTACTTGGCCTCGACGGCCGTGCGGCCCATCCGCTTGATGGCGTCGGCGAAGTCCAGGTAGACGCCCTGGCCGCCGGGGCCCACCCCCCTGCCCTCGTCGCAGACGTTCTTCGCGGCGCGGGAGGCGATGTCGCGGGGCACCAGGTTGCCGAAGGACGGGTAGATGCGCTCCAGGTAGTAGTCGCGCTCCTCCTCGGGAATCTTGCTCGGCGGACGGTCGTCGCCCTTGGCCTTGGGCACCCAGATCCGGCCGTCGTTGCGCAGCGACTCGCTCATCAGCGTCAGCTTGGACTGGTGGTCGCCGGTGCGCGGGATGCAGGTCGGGTGGATCTGTGTGAAGCAGGGGTTGGCGAAGTGGGCGCCGCGCCGGTGCGCGCGCCAGATCGCCGTGGCGTTGGAGTTCATGGCGTTCGTCGACAGGTAGAAGACGTTGCCGTAGCCGCCGCTGGCGAGGACGACGGCGTCCGCGAAGTACGTGTCGATCTTCCCGGTGACCAGGTCCCGGGCGACGATGCCGCGGGCCCGGCCGCCGACGACGATCAGGTCGAGCATCTCGGTGCGCGGGTGCATCTCGACGTTGCCGGCCGCGATCTGCCGGCTGAGCGCCTGGTAGGCACCGAGGAGCAGCTGCTGGCCCGTCTGACCGCGGGCGTAGAAGGTGCGGGATACCTGGACGCCGCCGAAGGAGCGGGTGTCGAGCAGTCCGCCGTACTCGCGGGCGAAGGGCACGCCCTGGGCCACGCACTGGTCGATGATCTCCACGGAGATCTGCGCGAGGCGGTGGACGTTGGACTCGCGGGAGCGGAAGTCGCCGCCCTTGACGGTGTCGTAGAACAGGCGGTGGACCGAGTCGCCGTCGTTGCGGTAGTTCTTCGCCGCGTTGATGCCGCCCTGCGCGGCGATGGAGTGGGCACGGCGCGGGGAGTCCTGGTAGCAGAACTGGACGACGCGGTAGCCCTGTTCGGCGAGCGTGGCACCGGCGGAGCCGCCCGCGAGGCCGGTGCCGACGACGATGACGGTCTTGCCGCGCCGGTTGGCGGGGTTGACCAGCTTGGCCTCGAAGCGGCGCTTGTCCCAGCGTTCGTGGACCGGTCCGGCGGGGGCCTTGGTGTCGGCGACCGGCTCGCCGGTCGTGTACGCGGTGTAGGAAGTCATGGTCAGCTCACCACTCCGGTCATGACGCCCACGGGGACGGCGACGAAGCCGGCCGTGAGCAGCAGCGCGAGGGCATGGGCGGTGGTCTTGAGGGCGCGGTCGCGGGTGCGGCTGCCGACGCCGAGGGTCTGGGCGGCGCTCCAGAAGCCGTGCCGGATGTGCAGGCCGACGGCGAGCATCGCCACGATGTAGATGACGTTGCCGTACCAGGTGGAGAAGGTGTCCACGACGTTCTGGTAGGGCTTGCCGGTCTCGAAGCCGCCGGAGTGCACGGTGCCGGTGGTCAGGTCGAGCAGGTGCCAGACGATGAACAGGGCGAGGATGACGCCGCCCCAGCGCATGGTGCGCGTGGCGTAGCTCGCCCGCGGCTTCTTGTGCACGTACTTGCTGGGGCGCGCCTTGATGTCGCGGCGGCTGAGCTGGTAGGCGGAGACGGCGTGGGCGAGGACGGCGACGACGAGGACGACGCGGACGATCCACAACGTCCACTCGTAGTGCATGAACGGTTCGCCGACGGTGCGCAGCCAGTGGGCGTAGTGGTTGAACTCGCCCGCCCCGAAGAAGATCTTCAGGTTCCCGATCATGTGGGCGACCAGGTAGAGCAGCATGACGAGGCCGCTGACCGCCATCACTGTCTTCTTGCCGACGGTCGAGTCCCACACGGTGCGTGCCATGGACGGCCGTCGGTCCGTCCGCGTTGCCAGAGCCATGCCACCAGACGCTAGGGCCGGAAGGACCCATCGGTCCAAGACATGGTCCAGCTCGTTTTGATAGCCGGAGCCTATGCTGGGGGTCATGCAGTTCCAGCAGCTCCAGTACTTCGTGGCCGTCGCCGAGGCCCGGCACTTCACCCGGGCCGCGGAGCTGGTCCACGTCGCACAGCCGTCGCTGTCCCAGCAGATCAAGGCGCTGGAGCGGGAGCTGGGGGCGGACCTGTTCCGGCGGGCGCGCGGGAACATCACGCTGACCGACGCGGGCGAGGCGCTGCTGCCGCTGGCCCGGCGGATCCTGGCCGACACGGACACCGCGCGGCACGAGGTGCAGGAGGTGGCGCAGCTGCGCAGCGGGCGGGTGCGGCTGGGGGCGACGCCGAGCCTGTGCACCGGACTGCTGCCGGACGTGCTGCGTGCCTTCCACGACCGCTATCCGGGCGTCCGGCTGCTGGTCGAGGAGGGCGGCTCGCACGACCTGGTGCGGGAGCTGGCCCGGGGCGCCCTCGACCTCGCCCTGGTGGTGCTGCCGCTGCCGACCCCCTCCCCCGCGCTCACCACGGTGGAGCTGCTGCGCGAGGACCTGGTGGTGGTGTCGTCACCGGACGCCCCGGGGCCGGGAGGGGGCCGGCGCACCGTGCGCGTCGCCGATCTGGAGGGCGAACGCCTGGTGATGTTCCGGCACGGCTACGACCTGCGCGACCTGACCGTGGCGGCGTGCCGGGCGGAGGGCTTCGAGCCGGAGTTCGCGGTGGAGGGCGGGGAGATGGACGCGGTGCTGGGCTTCGTGCGGGCGGGACTCGGGGTGGCCGTGGTGCCGCGGATGGTGGCCGCCCGCTCCGGCCACGGGCTGCGCGTCACCCCGCTGACCCGTCCGGGCCTGGACCGCACCATCGCCCTGGCCCACCGCAGCGACGTGGCCCCGCCCCGCGCGGCCCGCGAGCTGCAGCGGATGCTGCTGGAGCGGTGAACGGCCCGCGCCCGGGCACCGCACCGGTTCAGGTGGTGGGCACGGCACGGGGCTCGCACGCGCGGTGCGGGTGCTCCCCCGGGGACGGGCCCGGGCCCGGATCCGTGCCCGTCGCCGGCCGGCTGTGCGGCCGGCCGGAGCGGGCGCGGCTGCTGCGCTCCGGCGAGGCGGGTGCGGTCCTGCTCCACGCGCCCTTCGACCGCACCGGCCTCGACGGCGAGACCCTGGCCGTCGGGCCGTGCCCCGCCGTCCTCGCCGCGTCCGGGGAGCGGCCTCCCCGGGGCCCGGGGAGCAGCGCGGTCAGCCACGCCCCGAGCCACTGGGCGGCTAGGGCCTCTCGTTTGGATCATGTCGGCGTCGCGGGGCTTGGCACGCGCATCTGCCGCGTTGTCGTCAGTTGCCAACGCTCCGCGTTGGCGCCCTCCTCCGCCTTGCATCTGCACGCACCAAACCCCGCTCGGGTCGGCCACGACGCACCATCGGTCGCGGCCGACCTGATCCAAACGAGAGGTCCTAGCCCGTCGCGTCGACCAGGGCCAGGTCGTGGAGGCGGTCCGGCGGGCCCGGGCGGGCGTAGTACCAGCCCTGGGCCGTGTCGCAGCCGAGGACGCGGAGCTGTTCGGCCTGGGCCCCCGTCTCCACGCCCTCCACCGTCACCGCCAGGTCGAGGCTGTGCGCCAGGGAGACGATCCCCTCGACGATCTTCAGGTCGACGGGGTCGGCCGGGAACCGCTGCATGCTCTGGGTGAAGGAGCGGTCCAGCTTCAGGACGCTCACCGGGAGCCGGCGCAGGTTGGCCAGGTTGGAGTAGCCGGTGCCGAAGTCGTCCAGCGCGATGTCGATGCCCATCTCCGCCAGCCGGCGCAGCGGCTTCAGCAGATCGTCGTCCGCGCCGATCAGCGCCGACTCCGTCACCTCCAGGCACAGGGCGTCCGGCTCCACACCCGTGCGCTCCAGGATCTCCACCGTGTCCTGGACCAGCCCGGGATGCGTGAGCTGGCAGGGCGACAGGTTCACGTTGATGCGCAGTGGCCCGAGCGCCTCACCGCCGTGCCGGTCCCGCCACTCACGGGCCTGCCGCACCGACTGCTCCAGCACCCAGCGGCCCAGCGGAACGATCAGCCCCGTGTGCTCGGCGAGCGGGATGAACCGGTCCGGGGACAGCACCCCGTGCTGCGGGTGCAGCCAGCGCACCAGCGCCTCCGCGCCCCGGACGCTGCCGTCGCCGAGGTGCACCAGCGGCTGGTACTCGATGAAGAACTCGCCCCGGTCCAGGGCCGTCGGCAGCGCCGTGGTGAGCCCGTGCCGGGTGATGGCGCGGGCGTCGGCCTCCGGGTCGGCGAGCTCGAACCGGTTGCCGCCCGCCGACTTGGCCCGGTACATGGTGATGTCGGCGCTGCGCAGCACCTCCGCCGCACTGCGCTCCCCGGCCGGTCCCTCCACGATGCCGATGCTGCCGCGCACGGTCAGCTCCCGGCCGTCCACACCGATCGGGGCGAGCAGCGCGTTCATGATCCGGGCGGCCAGCTCGTCGACGGTGCGCTCGGTGTCGGGACCGGTGGTCAGCGCCACGAACTCGTCGCCGCCGAGCCGCGCCACCATCTCGCCGGACGCGGTGGCGCAGGCCTGCAGCCGGTCGGCGACCTCGACGAGCAGCCGGTCGCCGGCCGCGTGCCCGAGGCTGTCGTTGACGGTCTTGAAGCCGTCCAGGTCGAGGTAGCACAGCCCGAACCGCTGGCCCTCGCCGGCGCCGAGCGCCTTCTCCAGGCGTTCGAAGAAGAACGCCCGGTTGGGCAGCCCGGTGAGCGCGTCGTGGGTGGCCTCGTAGCGCAGCCGGAGGTTGAGCAGCCGCCGCTCGGTGGTGTCCTCCATGAGGGCGAGCTGGTACTGCGGGTCGCCGTCGGCGTCGCGCAGCAGGGACACCGTCAGATTGGTCCACAGGACCGTTCCGTCAGGGCGGTAGAACGCCTTTTCCAGGTGGTAGTGCTCGCGCTCGCCGCTCACCAGCTCCTCGTAGAGCCGCCAGGTCTGCGGGGCGTCGTCGGGGTGGACCCAGTCCCTGACGTTGCGGACGCGCAGTCCCTGCTCGGACAGGCCGAACATGCGCCGCAGCGCGCCGTTGACCTGCAGGACGTTGCCTTCCAGATCGGCGATGCCGATCCCTATGGCCGCGCCCTCGAACACCGCCCGGAACCGGGCCTCGGTGGCGTGCAGCGCCTGCGCCACCGCGCCCTGGGCCTCCAGCGCGGCCCGCGCCACGGCCTCCTGCTCGGCCAGCGTCCGCTCGCGCAGCGCCTGCGCGAACCCGGCGGCCATGGCGTGCTGCAGCCTGCCGGAGCGCGCCCGCAGGTCCTCCCGGTCGCCGTCCCCGCCGCAGTACAGGACGAGATAGGCGTCCACGCAGTCCAGGGTCCGGCTGAGCGCCTCCGGGTCGGTGCAGTGCGCCTCCACCAGCGCGGCGCCGGCCGTCCGGCCCGCGTCCGGGTCGAACGACCGGGCCCGCAGCGCCTCGCTCAGCAGCCGGGCCAGCGGCAGCAGCCGCTCCTCGAACTCCGGGCGGGTCGCCGACGTCGAGGTCACCGGGAAGACCGCCCGGCTCCAGATCGTCGCGAACCGGCGCAGTCTGTCCTCCGGCCCGTCCGGCTCCGCGCTCACGCCGTACGCCCCACGCCCGCGAAACCGGAGAACGCGTAGGGATCCTCGTCCTCCGGTGCGGTGTCCGGCCGCCACTGCGGCATCGGCACCAGTCCGGGTTCCACCATGTCGTACCCCTCGAAGAACCGCGCGATCTCCTCGCGCGTGCGCATGATCAGCGGGTTGCGGATGTCCTGGTACACGTCCACCGCACCCCCGGCCCGCTCCCGCGGCAGCGGGATTCCCTCGTACGAGGCGTGGGTGAGCACGAGCATGCTGCCGGGCGCGAGCGCCTGGCGCAGTTCGGCCACCGCCGCGTACGGGTCGTCCGCGTCTTCCACGAAGTGCAGTATGGCAACGAGGAGCAGCGCCACTGGCCGATTCAGGTCGATCAGCCGGAGCACCTCGGGACTGTCGAGGATCTCCCGCGGCTTGCGGAGGTCCGCCGCGACGACGCCCGCCCCGTCGTTGCCCTCCAGCACGGCCTGGCTGTGGGCCACGGCCACCGGGTCGTGATCGACGTACATCACGCGGGCGTCCGGCAGGGCCGCCTGCGCCACCTCGTGGACGTTGCCGAACGTCGGTATGCCGGAGCCGATGTCCAGGAACTGGGTGATGCCCTCACCGGCCGCGAAACGCACCGCCCGCCGCATGAAGGCCCGGTTCGCCTGCATGATCTTCGGCAGCCCCGGCATGAACTCCATGGCCCGGCGGGCCGCTTCCCGGTCGACCTCGAAGTTGTGCGAACCGCCCAGGTAGTAGTCGTACATCCGGGAGACGCTGGGTACCGAGATGTCGATGCTCCGCGGGGCCCAGGCGGGACGGTCCATGTATCGCTCCAAGGCGTAGGCGATCCGGTGTTCGAGCAGAGGCTACTGATCGCCCGCCAAAGGAGCGACCCCAAACGGAAATTGACCATCCGTTCCCGGTCACTGCCAGCGGCACGTGCCTCCTCGGCTCCCCGGGAGAGCGTGACGACCTGCGTCCGCGGTATTCCGGAGAATTCCGGCACACCGGGAAGTACGCGGAGAAGGGCGCCGGTCATTCCACGGGTGCCGGTGAGTCACGGCACAGCGGTCCGCCCCTCCGCACGCTGCGGAGGGGCGGACACGGAATCGGCGGCGTCCGGGGCGGACGACGCCCGGGAGGGCCGCTACCTCTCCGACGCGCCGACCGGCTTTCCGTCCGGCCGTACGGCGTACCAGGTGCCGCCCACGCCCTGGCCGTTGGTGTCGCCGGGGGCCTTGTCGCCGGCGAAGGTGTAGAGGGGCCAGCAGTTGATCGTCTGCTGCTCGGCGCCGTCCGGGCGGGTGAAGGTCATGTAGCCCTTCTTCCGGATGCCCTTGGTGTCGTCGAAGTCGACCGGCGACACCACCGGCCACTTCTCCAGGCAGGCGCCGGTGCAGGCCGACACGGGCTTCGGCCAGGCCTCGTCCTTCATGAAGCGGTAGACGGTCATGCCGTTCCCGTCGACGACGATCTCGCCCAGCTTCGGGTCCTCACGGGTGGACAGTCCGGGGCGGTCGGCCGCCTGCGCCTTCTTGCCCTGGGGGTTCAGCGCGAACCACTTGCCGCCCACGCCCTGGCCCTTGACGTCGCCGGCGTTGACGTCCTTGACGTAGCGGTAGGCAGGCCAGCCGGCGACGGTGAGCTGCTTGGTGCCGTCGGCCCGGTCGACCGATCCGAGCAGTGCCTCGTCGATGCCCTCGCCGGCCGTGGCGTCGTCGGCGGGCACCGGCGGCCAGGTCTTGGCGCAGTCGTCCTCGCAGTTGGAGGCCGGCGGCTCGGCGGTGTCCTGGTCGAAGCGGTACAGGGTCAGACCGAGGCTGTCGGTCACCACCTTGCCCAGTTCGGCGTCGGTGGAGACGCTCAGCTCGCCCGCCGTGTCGGAGGGGCCCGCCGCCGCCCGGGCGCCCGCGCCCGCCCGGCCCGCGCCGATGTCTCCGACGTCCCCGGCCCCGGCCGTGGCACCCACGTTCTGGCTGGCGGCGGGCGGCGCGGTGTCCTGACCGCACGCCGTGGTCAGGGCCAGCACCGCCGCGGCGCTCGCCACCAGTGAGGCGGTCCGCCAGGAGGTCTTCATCGTCAACTCCACATCATCGCAAGGGTCGTGCAGCGCCCTGCTGTGCCGCCGCTCGACGATGGGTACGCACGAGGGCACGGGTCGTGTTCAACGGTGGGCCGGACTTCTTTTGTTAACTCCTTCGGGGCAATCACCGGGATCCCGGGCGCGGCCCGGCGTTTCACGGCTCATGATCATCGTCGTGCACGCACTCGTACCCACCCAATCCCGCGTTGTCTCACGCGCGTTGGCCGTGACGGCACTGGTCTGGGCGCTCGTCGGCGCACCCGGCACGGCCGTGGCCGACGCCTGCGCGTACGTCTCGGCGGGGCCGGACGGCACGGAGGCGGTGGCGGTCGCGGGCCACCTCACCTGGACGGACCCCCCGTTCTGCTCCCCGTCCCCGTCCCCGTCCCCCACACCGACGCCCACGCCCACGCCCACACCGACGCCCACGCCCACACCGACGCCGACGCCGACACCGAGCCAAACGTCCACGCCGACACCGACGCCCACCCCCTCTCCGGCCCCGCCGTCCGTCCGTCCGGCGTCGCCCGCCCGGCCGGCCACCGCCTCACCGCCCCGCCCGCGTCCCGCGCCGCCGGACCCGGCGCCGTCGGCCACGCCGAAGCCGCGTCCGTCCGTGACGCCCGTGCACTACCCGCGGTACCGGGCGACCCCGGTCCGCCGGCCCTCCGGCGGCGCCACGTCGCCGCTCACCTTCGTCCTGCTGATCACGACGCCCGCCGTGGTGGCGGTCGCCGCGCTGCGTCCGCGCTGAGGCCCGGACCGGTCCGACCCGACCCCTTCTGGAGGCACCTCTTGTCGGAATGGCTTGTTCTCACTCTCGCGATGCTCGCCGCCTGTGTCGTGGTGGTGGTCATCACCCTCGTACGGCACCGCAGGGCGGCCGACGACGAGGATCCCAGCGAGACCCCGGACGTCATCGAGTACATGACGATGTGGATCGGTGTGGTGTACGCCATCGTGCTGGGCCTCGCCATCGCCGGCGTCTGGGAGGGCCGCAGCGCCGCCCAGGAGCACGTACGGGCGGAGGCGGTGGCGCTGCACGAGATCTCGGAGCGGGTCCGGGTCTACCCCGCCGAGGTGCGCGACCGCATCCGGGACGATGTCAACGCCTATGTCGGACACGTCGTCACCACCGAGTGGCGGACCATGGCCGACGACGGGCGGGTCACCGGACGCGGCGGTGAACTCCTCGACCGCGTCCGCCGGGACGTCACCGACTACGAGCCGCGCACGGACTTCGAGGCACAGGCCTACCAGCCGCTCGTGGACCAGGTGGCCGCCGCCGATCAGGCGCGCAACGCGCGGGCCGAGTCGACCGGGGAGACCATGCCGGGCGTGGTGTGGTTCGGGCTGATCACCGGGGCCGCCGTCACCATCGGGATGATCTTCGCGCTGCAGATCCGGCGCACCGCCCGGGAGATGGTCCTCGCCGGGCTGTTCTCGGCGCTGATCGCCTTCCTGCTCTTCCTCATCTGGGACTTCGACGCCCCCTACAGCCGGGGCCTCGCCGCGTCGGCGGACCCGTTCCTGCGGCTCTTCCCGCACATCGAGGGCTGAGGCCGTCCGCGGAGGGCGGAGTGTCGCCCCGGATCCCACGGGGATCCGGGGCGCGTGGGGTGCGAGCGCGTGCGAAACGGCGGTCCGGAGGGGACAGCGGTTCAGATCCGCTTCTCGGCGCGGCGTCGCATCCAGAAGACACCGCTGCCGGCGACCGCGGCGGCCACCAGGGCACCGCCGATGGCCATGTCGGTCGGGGTCGCCCCGCTGGTGCTGCTGCCGCCGATACCACCGCGGACACCGCCGATGACGGTGAAGGCGGCCGGCCGGGTCAGGCTCCGGCCGGAGCAGTGCACCGTGATGTCGTAGGAGCCGGGACGGGCGTCGGCGTCGACGGTGGCGGTCCCCTTCGAGGTGTCGTTGGCACCGCTGATGGGCGTCAGGTTCGTCCGGGGGAAGGCGTTGGAGGTCGCCGTGCCGCCGTTGGGGCAGCCGTCGACCGTGATGGTCAACTGGCCGCCGCGGGGAATGACGCTGGGCAGGGCGACGATGTTGGACGGGTTGGGAACCCGGCCGGCGTCCGCGACCGCCGCCGGGGCGGCGAATCCGAGAACGGCGACCGCGGCGCCGGCGGCCGCCAGGGCACGTGAATTGCGCATGTGATCCTCCGCGGAAGACGCCCCGGGTCCCGTCCCCGGTCGATCGGCGAGAAAACGTCTCCCGGATAGACCCTCAGTTGCCCTGCCCGGCCCCGCATTTCGGCGCTAGTCCGTACCGGTGAGGCACACCCCGCGCGGGAAACCGTGCGAGGGGACATCACCGCAGGTCACGGTCCGTCAGAAAATCTTCGTCCGGTGCCACCCCGGATGGCGCACCCCCGTGCGCCGGGCCACCCGTTCGCCGTCGCCCCGTCGCCGGTCGCGCGTGCGGCATCTAGCGTTTTCGTCATGCGCGAGTGGTACGGCGACGGCCGTGTCGAGAGGGGAAGGCGAATGTCTGCTTTCGAGCCGGCCGAAGCCGAATGGGAGGTACGGCGGAGGAAGCGCGCCCCGTGGGGTGTGATAGCGCTGGTCCTGCTGACCGGCCTCGCGCTCATCCGGAACGGTTCGGGGGAGTTCGACGTGGGCCCGCCGCAGCCGGCCGGCGCGGCCGCCGCCGACAGCAGGGCGCCCGGCGGCATCACGGCCGACGTGGTGCGCCCGCTGCCGTACGCGGTCCCGGACCGGGTCGTGATCCCGGGGATCCAGGTGGACGCGCCCCTCGTCCCGGTGGGCCTGGACGCGGAGGGCTGGGTGGACGCGCCGCCGCCCCAGGACCCCAATCTGGCGGGCTGGTTCACCGGTGCCGTCTCCCCGGGCGAGAAGGGCACGGCGGTCGTCGTCGGCCATGTCGACAACGCGCAGGGGCCGGCCGTGTTCTACGGGCTCGGGGCGCTGAAGAAGGGCAACCGCGTGGAGATCACCCGCGGGGACGGGAAGACCGCCGTGTTCGAGATCTACGGCATCGAGGTCTTCGCGAAGAACGACTTCCCCGGCGACCGGGTCTACGCCTCCAAGGGGGCCGCGGAACTGCGGGTCATCACCTGCGGCGGCGGTTTCTCCAAGCAGAACGGCTACGACGGGAACGTGGTCGTCTTCGCCCGCCTGGCCGAGGTCCGCTGAGCGGACCCGTGCCCGGGCGGGCGGGGACCGTTCAGACGTACTGCCGGCGGGGCACGGTGACGTGGTACCCGGAGTCGAGCAGTCCGGGCAGGTAGGCGCGCAGGGCCCGGACGCTCTGCGAGCGGTCGCCCCCGGCGTCGTGCGAGAGCACCACCACGCCGGGGGCGGCGCCGTCCTCCACCCGGCCGACGATGGTGCGGGTGCCGGGCTCGGTCCAGTCGAGGGTGTCGACCGTCCAGGCCAGCGGTTCCATGCCCAGCTCGGCACCGATCCGGAAGGTGGCGCGGTTCCAGGCGCCGTAGGGCGCGCGGAACCACTCGGGGCGTTCGCCGCAGGCCTGCTCGACGACGTCGCTGGTGCGCTCCATCTCGGAGCGGATACGGCCGCTCCGCAGCCGGGTGAGCAGGGGGTGGGACCAGGTGTGATTGCCGACCACGTGCCCCTCGTCGGTCATCCGGGCCACCAGGTCCCGTTGGTGGGCCACCATCTCCCCGCACACGAAGAACATCGCCCGCACCTCGTACCGGGCCAGGATGTCGAGGATGTGCGGGGTGTAGCGGGGGTCGGGTCCGTCGTCGAAGCTCAGCACCACGGCGCGGCCGTGACCGGGCACGCGCAGCAGCGGTTCGCGCCGTACGGGCGTCCCGCCGCGCGGGGTGTGCGGGGGCCCGTAGCCGGTCAGGGGCCGCAGGCGGTACTCGGAGGGCTTGAGCGGGCGGCGGGCCGCCCGGGCGCCGGCGGCCGGCGGCGGCGCGGGCGCGGCACGGTACCCGATACCCGGCGCGAACACCGCGGCCACACCGGCCGCTCCCAGGGAGACGACGCCGGCGAGCAGCGCCCGGCGCCGGGTGAGCAACTGATCCTTCTGCATGACTCATCAGTCGCCCCGCCGAGGACCGGCGCACCCCGGCGACACCGGTGCGGCGGCACGATTTCACCCGACCGGCGCAGCGCGGGGCGACGGGCCCCGACGGGCGCGGGGAGGCCGGTGCGCCGGTTCGCCGGCCCGGTCGCGGTGCGCCCGGGCCGGCCGGTGGCGGTGGTGCCGTGGTCCTGTACGGATGTGCCCGCGGTGTGCGTGGTGTCTTCCGTCGGCGGCGGGACAGCGGCATCATGATCCGCCGTCAGCCGTTTGCCCGCCGCGAAGAGGTGAGACGCATGGCCCGGCTCCGCATGGGCGAGGGAATTCTCCGCCGCAAACCCATCGAGCACATCGAGACGACGGAAGCCGGCGAGGGCACCCGGCTGGAGCGCACCCTCGGTCTGTGGCAGCTCACCGCGATCGGTGTGGGCGGCATCATCGGCGCCGGCATCTTCACCCTCGCGGGAACGGTCGCCAACGGCACGGCCGGACCCGCGGTGCTGCTCTCCTTCCTGATCGCCGGTGTCGCCAGCGCCGCCGCCGCGCTGTCGTACGCGGAGTTCGCGGGCCTGATCCCGAAGGCCGGCTCGGCCTACACGTACGGGTACGCGGTGCTCGGCGAGCTGGTCGGCTGGTTCATCGGCTGGGACCTGCTGCTGGAGTACACGGCGATCGTGGCGGTGGTCGCGATCGGCATCTCCGGCTACTTCGGCTTCCTGGTCAACGAGGTGGGCGCCGATCTGCCGACCTGGATGCTGGGCGCCCCCGGCACCGGCGACGGTCACCGCGTCGACCTGTTCGCGGCCCTGTTGTGTCTGCTGATCGCCGCCCTGCTGAACCTCGGCATCAAGAACGCGGCCCGGTTCGAGACGGTGGTCGTGGTACTGAAAGTGCTGGTGGTGCTGCTGGTGATCGCGGTCGGCCTGTTCCACATCGACACGGCGAACTACCAGCCGTTCTTCCCCTACGGGGTCGGCGGGGCGTTCACCGGTGCGGCGACGGTGTTCTTCGCGGTCTTCGGCTACGACGCGATGTCGACGGCGGCCGAGGAGTCCAAGGACGCCCAGCGGCACATGCCGAAGGCGATCGTCTACTCGCTGATCATCTCGATGGTGCTGTACGTGGCCGCCTGCCTGGTGCTGACGGGCATGCAGGACTACCGGGAGATCGACCCGGAGAGCGGATTCTCCACCGCGTTCAAGTCGGTGGGGCTGAGCGGGCTGGCGGACGTGATCGCGGTGGGCGCCGTCATCGGCATCCTCACGGTGATGTTCACGTTCATGCTGGGGGTGACGCGTGTCTGGTTCTCGATGTCGCGCGACGGACTGCTGCCCCGCTGGTTCGCCAGGACTCACCCGACCCGGCACGTGCCCACCCGGGTCACCTGGATCGTCGGGGTGGCGTCGGCCGCCATCGCCGGGTTCCTGCCGATCGGCGAGGCGGCCGAACTCACCAACATCGGGATCCTGCTGGCGTTCGTGGTGGTGTGCGCGGCGGTGATCGTGCTGCGCTACCGGCGCCCGGAGCTGCCGCGCACCTTCCGCACGCCGTGGATGCCGGTGGTGCCGGCGGTGGGCGTGGTCTTCTCCCTCTGGCTGATCACGTTCCTGCAGTGGCAGACCTGGGCGCGGTTCGCCGTGTGGTTCGCGACCGGGCTGGTGGTCTACTTCGGGTACTCCCGCCGGCATTCGGAGCTGGCGCGGCGTCAGCGGGACTAGAGGGAG
Source organism: Streptomyces sp. NPDC126497 (assembly GCF_040302425.1). Classification (NCBI taxonomy): domain Bacteria; kingdom Bacillati; phylum Actinomycetota; class Actinomycetes; order Kitasatosporales; family Streptomycetaceae; genus Streptomyces; species Streptomyces sp. NPDC126497. The sequence goes on along the minus strand of NZ_JBEORT010000022.1, from coordinate 35,913 downwards.
CGGAGGAAGTCCAGCAGGATCCTGTTCAGCTCCTCGGGCCGCTCCAGGTTGGGGTAGTGCGCGGTGCCGTCGATGATCACGGAGCGGCCGTCGCGGACGGTGGCGGCGAACCGTTCCGCCTCGGCGATCAGGTCGGGGGCGTCGAGGGCGCCGTTGACGGTCAGCACCGGCACGTCGATCTCCGGGACGCGGGCCCGGGCGCCGGTCAGGGGCACGTGGTGGTTCTCCTCGTCCGGAGTGTGCTTGGCGAGGGTGCCCAGGGCCATCCCGCGCAGCCGGCCCAGGATGTCCGGGTCGATGTCGGCGGCGGTGCGGTGCTCACCGGGCAGGTAGCGCAGGAACGCGGTGAGCCAGCCCTCCACGTCACCCGCGTCCAGGGCCGCGGCCTGCTCGGCCAGCACCCGGCGGACCCAGGGGTCGGTGTACTGGAAGTCGCTGGTGGCAGCGCCGCAGACCACCACGGCGCGCACCAGCTCCGGGTACTCCAGCACCGTGTCGGTGGCGATGGCGCCGCCCATCGACACGCCGACGAGCACGGCCGGGCCGGTGTCCAGGTGGCGCAGCAGCCCGGCGAGGTCGTCGGCCCAGCGGAACGGCGCGGTGGCGTTGGCCGAGGCACCGTGGCCGCGGACGTCCGGTGCGATCACCCGGTACTCGGCGGCCAGGGCCAGGATCTGGGCGTCGAAGGCCCGGTGGTCGACGAAGCCGGAGTGCAGCAGGACCACCGGATCGCCGGAGCCGGTGTCGAGATAGGCGAGATCGCCGTCGGCGGAGGGGAAGAAGGACAGATCCGAAGCACCATTCATGACAACCAAGGTGTCATTCTTGCTCGGACTTGGCAACCAGGGTGTCATGATGGCGGGATGACGGACAGCGACGCACCCCTCCCCCCGGACGAGCTCGGCCGGCGCCTCACCGAGGTGTACGACCTGGTCGGCCCCCTCTACCGGCGCGCCCAGCGCAGCGTGGAGCAGGGCCTGACCGCCGACGGCCTCTCCGTGGGCGTACGCGCCGTACTGACCCTGCTGCACCGCAACGGGCCGATGACCGTGCCGCAGATGGGCAGGGCGCAGGCGATCAGCCGGCAGTTCGTACAGCGCATGGTGAACGACGCCGCGGCGCAGGGCCTGGTGGAGGCCGTCCCGAACCCCGCCCACCGCCGGTCGTCGCTCATCCGTCCGACCGAGCGGGGCTCCGCCGCGATCACCGCCGTCCTGGAGCGGGAGCACCTGCTCCTGCGGGAGGTCGGCGGTGGCCTCACGGACGCCGACGTGACGGCCTGCCTGCGGGTGCTGGGCGAACTGCTGGAGGCGCTCGACCACGTCGACCTCGGCTGACGGCCCTCACTCCCCCATCACGAGCCCGTCCCCGCGCGGCACCCCGGCTCAGCACCACCTTCCGGATGCGGTCGCGCACCGACCGCACCCCGGCGCCCCGGGCGAGCGCCCGGTCGGGGCCGTCCGGCGTGCGCGAACGGCCTCCTCGACCGTTCGTCGAACCGTTCGTCGACGCGATCGACCGTCCGCCGCACGCTCCTGTGCGCGCTCTGTCCCCGCGTCGCGCCGTGCGTTGCCATACGGCCATGACGGCCGGAACCACACTCATGAACGGGACGACCGCCGAGCACGAGCTCGCCGCACTGCAGCGCGAGCACGGCCGGCCCCTCTTCGCGCTGCTGCTCCGGCTCTGCGACGGGGACCGGCAGCGCGCGGAGGACCTGGTCCAGGAGACCCTGGTGCGCGCCTGGCAGCACCCCGAGGCCCTGCGCGCGGAGAACTTCGACTCCGTGCGGCCCTGGCTGCTCACCGTGGGACGGCGGCTCGCCATCGACGCGCGACGGGCCCGGCAGGCCCGCCCGGCCGAGGTCGGGGACGCCGTGCTGGAGAACGCCCGGGTGGCCTCCGACCACGCCGAGCGGGCCGCGGCCGCGCTCGATGTCCGCGAGGCTGTGAAGACACTCACTCCGGAGCACCGTGACGTCCTGGTGCTCGTGTACTTCCAGGGGGCGAGTGTGGCGGAAGCCGCGACGGCCCTCGGCATTCCGCCCGGTACCGTGAAGTCCCGCGCGTACTACGCGCTGCGCGCCCTGCGTCGGGTGCTTCCCGGATACGCCTCCGACATGCGGTGAAACCGAAGACGGAGTCAAACCTCCGTAAAGCGCCTTGCCGACGCCCCCGGTTGAGTAATCGGCTGTCCTCATCCGTGTTCCGGACCGGGGGCCCGGGTTCGGACGACGCGCACGCACCGGAGGAAGGCAGGAAGGGATGCTGCACAGAGGTCGAGAGAGCACGGACGGCACCGGTGACGGTGAACCGACCGTCCCCATGGCCTGGTTGTACGCGGAGTACATCGCCGACGAGCTGCTGCGCAGCGGCGATCTGATGCCGCCGACGTCCTTCGAGTTCCGGGCCGGCCGGGACGCGCTGGCGCTGACCGTCTTCCTGTCCGACACCGACGGCGAGCTGTCCGGCATCCGGGTGGTCACCCAGCTGGAGACCTGGCTGTCGCTGACCGCGCACGACCAGCCGTGGCAGGAGTGGGTGCAGGGGCGCCTGCGGGACCTGTCCGCGGACGCCGCCGCGGCCGGCCGGGACGGGCGGGACCCGGACCTGGAGCTGGCCGGGGAGGCCTGGCGCTGGCTGTGCGAGACGGAGCTGCTCGCGCCCGACCTGAACGCGGTTCCGGGCGGTGGCGCGACGGCCGGCGAGGACGAGGGGCCCAAGGTGTGGACACCGGCGTGGCAGCTCGGGCTGCCGCTCGGTCACCTCGCCATCCACCTTTTCTAGACTCCCCGCCGATCCGACCGATCCGGGGGCCGGTCGGCTCCGAATCCCTTGGTCACGATTCGGCACGTGGCTTGAGTGATCCGGCCGTCCGGTGCGTACCGGTGGGAGCAAGGAGCAACCCCACCCGCACCCAACGGCACGAGGATTCGGCATGAGGTCCCTGGAGAGGCATCGCGACGTCGGCGCCTACGCGCTCGGCGTGCTGGACGAGGCGGACGCGTTCCGCTTCGAGGACCACCTCACGGAGTGCCCCCGGTGCGCTGTCCAGGTGACCGAATTCGCTCCCGCGGCACGTCAGTTGATGCTGTACCGGAGTTCCACCCCGCGGCTGGTGCACCCGTTGGCCGAGCCCGGTCCGAGGATGCTGGACCGGCTGCTCTCCCAGGTCGCGGCCCGTCACCGCGCGGGGCGTCGCCGGCTGCTGCTGGCGCTGGCCGCCTCGGTGGTGCTCGCGGTGTCCGGGCCGGCGGTCGCGGTGCTGGCGCCGGACCACGGCGGGAGCGCCGTGAGCGTCGCGGCGACCGACGAGCGGTCCGGGGTGTGGGCGCGGGTGACCACCGAGGACGAGGCCTGGGGCAGCAACCTGGCGATCGAGGTCAAGGACGGTGCCGGTCCCCGCACCTGCCGTCTGGTGGTGGTCGGCCGGGACGGCTCCGAGGAGGCGGTGACCAGTTGGAGCGTGCCCCGTCACGACGCCCGCCCCAGCACGGTCCTCGGCGGCTCCGCCCTGCACCCCGAGGACATCGTCCGCTACGAGGTGCGTACGGCGGAGGGCGAGAGCCTGGTGACGCTGAAGCCCCGGTGAGGCCCCGCGGGCGTCGGGGACGCGGCGTTCGCGCGGGCTCAGGCAGGGGCCGAGGCCTTCGCCACCACGAACTCGCTCCACACGCACTTGCCGCCGCCGCGCGCCTCCACGCCCCACACGTCCGTGAGCGTGTCGATCAGGAACAGGCCCCGGCCGGAGACGCCCGACTCGCCCGCCTCCCTGCGGCGCGGCAGGGCGCTGGAGGAGTCCTCGACCTCCACCCGCACGCGCCGCTCGCTGCCCTCGGTGAGGACCCTCAGGGTGAGGACCGCGGAGCCCTCGGTGTGCATCAGCACGTTGGTGATCATCTCGTCGGCGACCAGCTCGATCTCGTCGGCCCGGTCCCGTGCGCCCCAGGTGCCCGCCGTCGCGCGGATCATGTGCCGGGCCTCGGCGAGGGCCTGGGGATCGCCGGGTGCCACACGCTGCTTGAGCCGGCCGCCGGGCCGCGGGCTGTCCAGGACGCGGCGGCGCAGCAGGAGCAGCGCCACGTCGTCGCCGCCGCCGCGTTCCTCGGCCACGTCGATGAGCCGGTCGGCCAGGTCGCGCACGTCGTCGGGGCCGACGGCGATCAGCGCCGCCAGGGTCTCCATGCCGTCGTCGAGGTCGGCGCCGGGCAGCTCGACCAGGCCGTCGGTGCACAGCAGCAGGGTGTCGCCGGGGTCGAGTTCCATCGTGCCGACCGGGTAGTCGAGCTGCCCGAACTCCGCGGACAGGCCGAGCGGCAGCCCGCCGGGGACCCGGACGCGCCGGCAGGAGCCGTCGGTGCGGCGCACCAGCGGGTCGAGGTGGCCGGCCCGGACCACCTGGAGCACGCCGGTGGACAGGTCGGCCTCGGCGTAGAGGCAGGTCGCGGAGCGGTCGGTGTCGAGTTCGTCCAGGAAGGCGGAGGCGCGGGCCATCACGGTGGCCGGCGGGTGGCCCTCGGCCGCGTAGGCGCGCAGCACGATGCGCAGCTGACCCATGACCGCGGCGGCGTGCGTGTCGTGGCCCTGGACGTCGCCGATGACGGCGCCGACCCTCCCTCCCGGCAGCGGGATCAGGTCGTACCAGTCGCCGCCGATGTCCCGGCCGAGGGAGCCGCCGATGGAGGCGGCGCGGTAGCGCACGGCGAGGTCGGCACCGGACACGCTGGGAATGGTGCGCGGCAGCATGGCCTGCTGCAGGCCCTGGGCGAGGTCCATCTCCTGCTCGTAGAACATCGCGCGCTGCAGGCTCTGGGAGATGCTGCTGCCCAGGGCGACGAGGATGTTGCGCTCCTCGGCGGAGAAGCCGCGCCGGTCGCTGTAGAGCAGCCCCATCGCGCCGATGGGACGGGCCTGGACGATCAGTGGCAGATAGGCCGCCGAGGTGATGTTCAGCCCGGTGAGGCCCTGCCACAGCCCGGGATAGCGCTCGGCGAAGTCCTCCGGGGACTCGATGAAGCACGGGCTGAGGGTGCGCACCGCCTCGCTCATCGGGTACGGCTCGTCGATCCGGGTCACATCGGTGCCGGGTATGAAGCTGCCCTCGGGCCCCTCCGCGATGAGCCGGATCCTGCCCGCCTCGACCAGTCCCATCACGAGGCTGGTCGCGCCCAGATGGGTGAGGCCGTGGGTGTCCTTGAGGACGTCGATGACGTCCTGCACGGTGCGGGCGTGGGCCAGGGCGGCGGTGGTGAGCTGGACGACGTTGGTCTGCCGGCGGCGGAGGTCCTCCTGGGCGGCCTGCTCGCGCCTGGCCTCGCTGTCGCCGAGCTCCTGGGTGGCGTCCCGGACGATGCCGATGATGCGGCGGGGCCGGCCGCTCCCGTCCCGGCGGATGTAGCCCTGGGTGTGGGTCCAGCGCAGGGAGCCGTCACGGCGACGGACGCGGAAGTAGGCGCCGTAGTTCTCGCTGCCGTCCTTCAGCGCCCGTGACACGACGGTGTCCAGGCGCAGGGCCTCGCCGGACGGCACCCGGCTCCCCAGGGACTCGGGCCTGTCGTCGTACTCCTCGGGACGCAGGTCGAAGATCTCGTGCGCCTGGGCGTCCATCTGCATCACCCCGGCGTCCAGGTCCCAGTCGAAACTGCCCATGCGGTTGAGCGCCAGGATCGGGTCCGGGTGGTCCGGCCAGTCGTCCGGGAGAGACAGGGGGTTCGCTCCCCGATCAACCATGGGCCTACTTTGTCAGGGTTCGCCCGATTCTTCGACCGCTGGGCGGGGTCGGTGTCCCCCTCCGCGGGCTGCGCGGCCCGCCCGGTGGTATACGGAGAGTCACAGGGGTCCGGCGGGACGAGGCAGGAGGGAGTGCGGGGCCGTGGAGTGGTTCACCGCGTCCGGCTACTGGCTGAGCCGGCTGGTCTTCCAGCGGGCGCTGGCCGGGCTGTACCTGATCGCTTTCCTGACGGCGGCGCTGCAGTTCCGTGCGCTGATCGGGGAGCGCGGCATGCTGCCGGTGCCGCGGTTCGTGGAGCGGGTGCCGTTCCGGAGGTCGCCGAGCCTGTTCCACTGGCACTACTCGGACCGGTTCTTCGCGGGGTGCGCCTGGGCCGGCTGCGCGGTGTCCGCGGCACTGCTCGCGGGGCTGGACTCGCTGCTTCCGCTGTGGGGCGCGATGCTGCTGTGGCTGGTGCCGTGGGCGCTGTACCTGTCGGTCGTCAACGTCGGGCAGACCTGGTACTCGTTCGGCTGGGAGTCGCTGCTGCTCGAGGTCGGCTTCCTGGCCGTCCTCCTCGGCAACGACGAGGTGGCGCCGCCGGTCGTGGTGCTGTTCCTGCTGCGGTGGATCCTGTTCCGGGTGGAGTTCGGCGCGGGGCTGATCAAGATGCGCGGCGACGCGTGCTGGCGGAAGCTGACCTGTCTGGACCACCACCACGAGACGCAGCCGATGCCGGGACCGCTGAGCTGGTTCTTCCACCATCTGCCGAAGCCGCTGCACCGGGTCGAGGTGGCCGCGAACCACGTCACCCAGCTCGTCGTGCCGTTCCTGTTGTTCGCCCCGCAGCCGGTCGCCACGGTCGCCGCCTCGCTGATGATCGTCACCCAGCTGTGGCTGGTGCTGTCCGGGAACTTCGCGTGGCTGAACTGGGTCACGATCGTCCTGGCCCTGCCGGTGATCGCGTTCCCCGTCGACGCGCCCACGGCGCCCGACGCGCCGCTGTGGTACGTGGTGGTCGTCCTCGCGGTGTCCGCGCTGCTGCTCGGCCTCAGTCACCGGCCGGTCCGCAACATGCTCTCCCGCCGCCAGGTGATGAACCGCTCCTTCGACCCGCTGCACCTGGTCAACACCTACGGCGCGTTCGGCAGCGTCAGCCGGGTCCGCTACGAGGTGGTCGTGGAGGGCACGGCGGACGAGGTGCCCCGGGAGGACGGCGACTGGCGGGAGTACGCGTTCAAGGGCAAGCCGGGTGATCCGCGGCGCTGGCCGCGCCAGTTCGCGCCGTACCACCTGCGGCTCGACTGGCTGATGTGGTTCGCCGCGCTGTCGCCCGCGTACGCGAGTCCGTGGTTCGGGGCGCTGGTGGAGCGCCTGCTGGAGAACGACCGGGACACGCTGCGGCTGCTGCGCCGCTCCCCGTTCCCCGCGGACGCGCCGCCCCGGCACGTCCGCGCCCGCCTCTTCCGCTACCGCTACACGACGTGGCGGGAGCTGCGGGAGACGGGCGCGTGCTGGGAGCGGACGTACGTGCGGGAGTTCCTGCCGCCGACCCGGCTGGCGGGGCCCGTTCAGAGGCCGTAGACGCGGGTGGCGGTGGTCTCGAGGAACTGACGGCGTCCGGTGGCGTCGAGGTCGCGGGTCAGCGCCCGCGCGGCGGCGAGGACGTCGCCGTACGACGCCGCGAGGGTGCACACCGGCCAGTCCGAGCCGAACATCAGCCGGCCGGGCCCGAAGGCGTCCAGCACGACGTCGGCGTACGGGCGCAGGCCGGCGACGGTCCAGGAGGCCGGGTCGGCCTCGGTGACCAGGCCGGAGAGCTTGCACACGGTGTTGGGGAGCGCGGCCAGCGCGCGGACGCCGGACGCCCAGGGTTCCAGGGCGCCCGAGGCCACGGGCGGTTTGCCCAGGTGGTCCAGGACGAAGGTGAGCCGGGGCAGCGACGCGGCCGCCGCCACGCAGGCCGGCAGCTGGTGCGGCAGGACCACCAGGTCGTACACCAGGCCCGCGTCGGCCACGGCGGCCAGTCCCCGCCGTACGTCCGGGCGCAGCAGCCACCCGGGATCGGGTTCGCCCTGCACCTGGTGGCGGACGCCCTTCAGGAGGCGTCCGCCGGGCAGCGCCCGCAGCCGGGCCAGTTCGTCGGCGACGTCCGGGCGGGTGAGGTCGGTCCAGCCGACGACCCCGGCGACCAGGGGGTGCGCCTGCGCGAGGGCCAGCAGCTCGGGAGTCTCCTCGGGGACCGTGACGGTCTGCACCAGGACGGTGCGGCCGACGCCGGCCGCGCTCGCCTCGGGGGCGAGGTCGGCCAGGGCGAAGTCGCGCCGCAGCGGCCGCAGACCGGGGCCGGTGATCCAGTCCTGGTCGCGGACGGACAGGTCCCAGACGTGGTGGTGCGCGTCGACGATCACGGCGGCTCCTCCTCGGACGGCAACAGGCCCGCGGCGCGCAGTTCCCGCCACAGGGCGGTGGGCACCGGGGCCGCGAACTGGTCGGCGCAGTCGTGGACCTCGGCGGCCGAGCGGGCGCCGACCAGGACGCTCGCCACCGCCGGGTGGGCGGAGCAGTGGGCCAGGGCGGCGGCGCGCAGGGTGGTGCCGTGCCGCTCGGCGGCCTCCTTCAGCCGCAGGGCGCGCTCCAGCAGCTCGGCGGGCGCCCTGCCGTAGTCGTACGTCGCTCCCGGCCGCGGGTCCGCGAGCAGGCCGGAGTTGAAGGCGCCGCCGATGACGACGGAGGTGCCGCGTTCCAGGGCGGCGGGCAGCAGGTCGGTCAGGGCGCTCCGGTCGAGCAGGGTGTGGCGGCCGGCGCACAGGACGACGTCGACGTCGGTGTCGCGGACGAAGCGGGTGAGCAGGGCTGTCTGGTTCATGCCGGCGCCGATCGCCCCGACGACGCCCTCCGCGCGGAGCCTCTCCAGGGCCGGGTAGCCCTCGCGGAAGGCCTGTTCGGCGTGGTCGTCGGGGTCGTGGAGGTAGACGGCGTCGACGCGGTCCAGCCCGAGGCGTTCCAGGCTCGCCTCCAGGGTGCGGCGTACGCCGTCGGCGCTGAAGTCCCAGACCCGGTGGTGGGTGGCGGGGACGGCGAAGCCGTGGGCGAGGTCGTCGCCGCCGGCGGTGGAGGGTTCGAGGCGGCGGCCCACCTTGGTGGACACGGTGTACTGGTCGCGCGGACGGTCGCGCAGGGCCGCGCCGAGGCGGCGTTCGGCGAGGCCGAGGCCGTAGTGCGGGGCGGTGTCGAAGGAGCGGATGCCGCGTTGCCAGGCCGCCGCGACCGCCTCGTGCGCCTCCTCCTCGCCGACCTCGGTGTACAGGTTGCCGATGCCGGAGGTGCCGAGGGCCAGGGCGGTGACCTCGACCCGGCTGCGGCCGAGCCGGCGGCGGTTCACCGGGTCCCCGGACGCGGCCGCAGCCCCTGCATGCCGCCGTCGACCGCGAGGGCGGTGCCGGTGGTGGCGCCGGACAGGGGGCTCGCCAGGTAGGCGATGGCGCCGGCGACCTCGGCGGCGGAGACCAGGCGGCCGGTGGGCTGGCGGGCCTCGAGGGCGGCGCGTTCTGCGGCCGGGTCGTCGGCGGCGTCGAGCAGCCGGCCGACCCAGGGGGTGTCGACGGTGCCCGGGTTGACGCAGTTGACGCGGATGCCCTCGCGGACGTGGTCGGCGGCCATGGCGAGGGTGAGGGAGTACACGGCGCCCTTGGTGGCGCTGTACAGGGCCCGTTGCGGCAGCCCCGCGGTGGCGGCGATCGAGCAGGTGTTGACGATCGCCGCGTGGACGGAGGCGCGCAGGTGCGGCAGGCAGGCGCGGGCGGTGCGGACCATGCCGAGGACGTTGACGTCGAAGACGCGGTGCCACTCCTCGTCGGAGTTGGCCTCCACGGTGCCCCGGGCGCCGATGCCGGCGTTGTTGACCAGGACGTCGAGGCCGCCCAGGCCGTCGACGGCGGCGGCCACCGCCGCGCGCACCGAGGCGTCGTCGCCGACGTCGGCGCGGTGTCCGGTGAGGGGTGCGCCGACCGTCGACGGGTCCAGGTCCAGCACGGCCACGGTGGCGCCGCGCTCCGCGAGGAGGTCCGCCGTGGCCCGGCCGATGCCGCCGGCGCCGCCGGTCACCAGGGCCGTCAGGCCCTCGAAGTCGCTCATGCGGTCCGCTCCTCGTCCTTCCGCGTGTCCTGGTCGGCGGCCCAGAAACCGCCGTCGGGATAGGTGTAGCGCGCCAGGGACTCCGGTCGCATGGCGGCGGAGAAGCCCGGCGCGAGGGGTGCCGCGTAGTGGCCCTCGCGGATCACCACCGGGTCGAGGAAGTGGTCGTGCAGGTGGTCGACGTACTCGATGACCCGGTCCTCGGTGGTGCCGGTGAGGGCGACGTAGTCGAACATCGACAGGTGCTGGACGAGTTCGCACAGGCCGACCCCGCCGGCGTGCGGGCACACGGGCACGCCGTACTTGGCGGCGAGCAGCAGGACGGCGAGGTTCTCGGGGACCCCGCCGACCCTGGCGGCGTCGATCTGGACGATGTCGAGGGCGCCGGCCTGGAGGAGCTGTTTGAAGACGACCCTGTTCTGCGCGTGTTCGCCGGTGGCCACCTTGACGGGGGCGACGGCGCGGCGGACGGCCGCGTGGCCGAGGATGTCGTCGGGGCTGGTGGGTTCCTCGATCCAGTAGGGGTCGAACTCCGCGAGGGCCGTGGTCCAGCGGATCGCCTCGTCCACGTCCCAGCGCTGGTTGGCGTCGACCGCGATGCGCACGTCGGGTCCGACGGCCGCGCGGGCGGCCCGGCAGCGCCTCAGGTCGTCGTCCAGATCCGCGCCGACCTTGAGCTTGATCTGGCGGAAGCCGTCGGAGACCGCCCGGACGGCGAGCCGGGTGAGCTTCTCGTCGTCGTAGCCGAGCCAGCCGGGCGAGGTGGTGTAGGCGGGGTAGCCGCGCTCCAGCAGCAGGGCGGTGCGCTCCCCGGCGCCCTCCCGGCCGCGGCGCAGCAGGGCCAGGGCCTCCTCGGGGGTGAGGGCGTCGGTGAGGTAGCGGAAGTCGATCTGGCGGACCAGCCACGCGGGGTCGGCCTCGGCGAGCAGCCGCCACAGCGGCTTGCCCGCCCGCTTGGCGGCCAGGTCCCACAGGGCGTTGACGACGGCCCCGACCGCCATGTGCATCACGCCCTTCTCGGGGCCGAGCCAGCGCAGCTGGCTGTCGCCGGTCAGGTCGCGGTTCAGGACGGAGGGGTCGGCGCAGAGCTCGTCGGCGGACCGTCCGACGAGGTGGCCGCGGAGCGCCTCGATCGCGGCGACCTGGACGTCGTTGCCCCGCCCGATGGTGAACGCGAAACCGTGCCCCTCGTGACCGTCGGCGGCGTCGGTGCGCAGGACGACGTAGGCCGCGGAGTAGTCGGGGTCGGGGTTCATCGCGTCGGAGCCGTCGAGTTCGCGCGAGGTGGGGAACCGGACGTCGCGGGTGTCGACGGCGATGATGCGGGCGGGTTTCGGAGGCACGGAGGGCCTTTCGGTGGGCGGCGGGGACGGTACGGCGTCAGTCCTGGGCACGGCGCATACTTATCAGACCACTTAGCGATCGGAACACCCCCGGGGGGCTGATCCTGCGGATTTCGCCCCATGGTGGTCGGGCCAATCCCGTCGCTAGACTGCGCCGGACCGGGTGAGTGGAGGAGTGGCGTGGAGGAGACGGCCCCGCAGAAGGGCACGGTGACGCAGCGCGCCATCGAGCGGATCACGGCGATGATCCGCGAGGGGGAGCTGGAGCCCGGCGAGCGGCTGCCCACCGAACGGGATCTCGCCGCCCGGCTGGGCATCTCCCGCAGTTCGATGCGGGAGGCGGTCCGCGCGCTCACGGTCCTGGGCGTGGTCGAGGCCCGGCACGGCTCGGGCATCTACGTCACCCGGCTGGAGGCCGGGGACCTGCTGGAGACGTTCGGGGTGGTGGCCGATCTGTCCCGGGGGCCGGGCCTGGTGGAGTTGCTGGAGGTGCGCCGCGTCCTGGAGTCGACGGCGACCGCGCTGGCCGCCGCCCGGATCACCGCGGAGCGGCTGGCCGAGGTCGAGAAGCACCTGGACGCGATGAACGCCACCGAGGACCCGGAGGAGATCCTCGCCCACGACCTGGCCTTCCACCGCGAGATCGCGGCGGCCGCCGGGAACGGGACGATGGCCGCGATCCTGGAGGGCCTGTCCTCGCGCACCTTCCGGGCGCGGGTCTGGCGCGGCTACCAGGAGGAGGGCGCCTTCGCCCGTACCCGGCGCGAGCACGCCGCGATCCACCGGGCCCTGGCCGCCCGCGACCCGGAGGCGGCGCGGGCGGCGGCCGCCGCGCACGTGGGCGCCGTGGAGGAGTGGCTGCGCGCCCGGCTGCGGGAGTGAACGGATCGGGTCCGCCGGGAGCGTGCCGCGCCGTGGCCCCGGGGTGCGCGGCGGGGCGGACGCGCTCGTCGAGGACGCGCCCGCGGGGCGGGCCTCGGCCGGGAGCGGGTGGTCATCAGGGGTACGGCTCCCCCGGCGCGCCCCGGTCGCAGTCGGCCGCCGTTCAGTGGGCGGTGCCGCGCCCGTCCGGGACGCCGTCCCGCGTCCGGGCCTGGGCCTCGAGGCGTCGCCTGGCGTCGCCCCAGTCCACCGGCAGCCCGTCGACGGGCACCTCCCAGAAGGTGAACGTCGCATCGCGCATCGTCTCGCGCAGGCCGGTCATGACGCTCTTGTGCGGTTCGGTGCGGGCGTAGGCGTAGAGCGCGTCCCGGCTCTCCCACGCGGACAGCGTGCAGAAGACCCTGCGGAGCGGTCTGGCCTCCAGGGAGGCGCCGAGCGCCCCGGGGGCCTTGCGGACCTGGCCCCAGGCGGAGAGCGACTTCAGGAGGAAGCGGGGGACGTCCTTCAGCGACCGCACCTCGAAGCGCGAGGCCATGACGAAGGCGTGGGTGGTGTCGGGGCTCGCCGGATGCGGGGTGACCCAGGGAAGAGTGGGCACGGTAGTCTCGCCTCCATAATTGGTGAGTGGCACTATCCAGATTAGACAGTTCCACTACCTAATTGCCAGAGGGAAGTGGGAAGCACATGAGGATCTCGGAACTCAGCCGTCGCAGCGGGGTGCCCAACGCGACGATCAAGTACTACCTGCGCGAAGGGTTGCTGCCCCCCGGGCGGGCCACCGCGGCGACCCAGGCCGAGTACGACGAGACCCACCTCAGGAGGCTCCGGCTGATCCGCGCGCTGACGGGGGCGCGGGGGCTGTCCGTCGCCTCGGCCAAGCACGTCCTGGACGCCATGACCGCGCACCGGACCGACCTCCATCGGCTGCTCGGCATCGCCTTCGGCATCCGGCCGCCCGCCGCCGGCACGCCGGAGGAGGGCACGGACCCCGGGGCGGATCCCGAGGCCGCCGCCCTGATCGACGCGATGGGCTGGTCGGTCTCCGAGCACAACCCGGCCCGGCGGACCATCGACGAGACCCTGCGGACCCTGCGCTCACTGGACATCGAGTACGGCTGGGAGGCGCTCCTCCCCTATGCCGAACTCGCGGAACGGACGGCCCGGCACGATCTCGACAGCCTGGAGGCGACAGCGGACCCACTGGAGAAGGCCGAGCGGGCGGTGCTGTTGACCTTCCTCCTGGAACCGGCGCTGACGGCCCTGCGCCGGCTCGCCCAGGAGAACGAGTCGGCCGCGCGCCACGGCGGCGGGCACCCCCCGGCCTGACCGCAACGGCGTTGCGGTGACCGGCCGTCAGGGCCTAGGGTCGGCCGGGTGACTGCCGGGTCGGCCGTGGGCCGTTCATGTGAGGCGCTCCCGGCCCCGGTGTGAGGCCGGTGCGGGGCGCACCCCCGCTCGCGCGTGCCCGTGGGCCGCCCCTCCTCCGCGTGTTCCCGTCCGCCTTGGAAACCGACACCGGAGACGAATCCAGCATGTCCGCAGTACAGCACGTCCAGTTGGACCACACCGTCGTCCACGCCCGTGACCGCCGGCGCTCCGCCGAGTTCCTCGCCGGGGTGCTGGGGCTGGAGGTCGGCGCCCCGTTCGGCCCGTTCCTGCCGGTCGACCTGGGGAACGGGGTGACCCTCGACTACTACGAGAAGCGGGACGAGCCCGTCCAGGGCCAGCACTACGCGTTCCTGGTGCCCGAGGAGCGGTTCGACGCCGCGATCGCCCGCCTGGAGGCGGCCGGGGTCACCTACTACGCGGATCCGATCCACACGGAGCCCGGGCGCGTCAACGACCTCTTCGGCGGGCGCGGCGCCTACTTCGACGACCCGGACGGCCACAACATGGAGATCATGACCCGGACCTACGTCCGGCCGTAGCGACGGGGCGCGCCCCGCCCGCAGGCGCCGTCAGTCGACGCTGGGCAGGATGTGGGGCTCGGCGAGGTCGTCCTCGTAGCCCGCCAGGCGGATCGGGGCCGAACGGGCCCACACGTCGAGACTGCCGAGCTGGCCCGGCCGGCGGGCGGCGCGCTCCGGGTGTTCCTCGGGACGCTGCTCGCTCTTCGTCTTCTCCGGTGTCACCGCGCACTCCTTATGTGTCGGTCACCCTCGGGACGTGCCGCGTCGGCCTGCGCCTGGCGTCCGACGTCCACTCGGGTCTGAAGGGAAAACCGTTCGGACGCGGTGGCGCCGGTACCTCGGGGAGAGCAGGCCGTTGTGAACCGGCTGGTCCCATGACGGACGGTGGGTGCGGGTAGAACCCTGAACTGCTGTCCGTCCGGACCAGGGTAACCAAATGAGCGGCCCCCCGCTCGATAGCAGTGAAAACCGACGGTAACAATCATGTGTCGGAGGGTGTTCGTCAGACCGGAATGCCCCCTGTCTCCCGATAGGGGGGACCGGCCGCCCTCACTCGTTCGACGTACGCGGCCATCGGTGTTCCCGGCCGGGCCGCACGGTCGGGGCGCGGTCCGGGTCCCGCGGGCCGGGCGCGGACCCGTGAGGGGCGCCCGGCGGCGGCCCTCACCACCGGCCGGGCGCGTAGTCCTTCATGAAGACGCCGTACAGGTCCTCGCCCGCCTCGCCGCGCACGATCGGGTCGTAGACGCGGGCCGCGCCGTCCACCAGGTCGAGCGGGGCGTGGAAACCTGCTTCGGCGAGGCGCAGCTTGTCGAAGTGGGGGCGCTCGTCGGTGATCCAGCCGGTGTCGACCGAGGTCATCAGGATGCGGTCGGTGTCGAACATCTCCTGTGCGCTGGTCCGCGTCACCATGTTCATGGCGGCCTTGGCGGCGTTGGTGTTGGGGTGTCCGGCGCCCTTGTAGCCGCGGTCGAACACGCCTTCCATCGCGGAGACGTTGACGACGTAGGCGCGCCCGGCGGTCGCCCGGCGGGCGGCCTCGGCCATCGCCGGGCGCAGCTTGCTGATCAGGATGAACGGCGCCGTGTAGTTGCACAGCTGGGTCTCCAGCAGCTCCACCGGGGAGATCTGCTCGATGGTCTGGACCCAGGTGTTGGTGTCGACGACGTCGGGGAGCAGGCCGCCCGCGTCGATGGCGGTGCCGTCCCGGTGCCGGACCACGCTGGCGTTGCCCGCGACCAGGGCGAGGTCGGCCACCTTCTGCGCGTCGAGTCCGCTGACGCCGGCGGGCAGGGCGGCCAGTCCGTCGACCGCGCCGGAGTTGAAGGCGCCGATGACGTGGTGGGCGGGCAGCTCACCGGCCGGCAGCGGGGCGCTCTCGCCCTCGACGAGCGCGGCGTACGCGGACGGCAGCCGGCGCACGGTCTGGGTGGCGTTGTTGATCAGGATGTCGAGCGGGCCCTGCTCGGCGACCCGGTCGGCCAGCGCGACGGCCTGGGCCGGGTCGCGCAGGTCGATGCCGACGACCTCCAGCCGGTCCATCCAGTCCGCGGAGTCGTCCATGGCCTTGAAGCGGCGGATGGCGTCCTTGGGGAAGCGCGTGGTGATGGTGGTGTGGGCACCGTCGCGCAGCAGCCGCAGCGCGATGTACATGCCGATCTTGGCGCGTCCGCCGGTGAGCAGCGCCCGCTTGCCGGTGAGGTCGGCGCGGGCGTCGCGCCGGGTCCGGTTCTCGGCGGCGCACTTCGGACAGAGCTGGTGGTAGAAGTAGTCGACCTCGACGTAGCGGGTCTTGCAGGTGTAGCAGGAGCGCGGACGCTGGAGTATCCCCGCGATCGCGCCGGGCTCGACGCGGGAGGAGGGCAGGATGCCTTCCGTCTCGTCGTCGATGCGCTCGGCGGAGCCCGTGGCGGTGGCCTCGGTGACGGCCCTGTCGTGGGCGGTCTTGGCTGCCCGGCGCTCCTGGCGGCGGCGCTGCTTGACCGTGCGGTAGATGTGCGAGGTGGCCCGGCGGACCAGGATCGCGTCCGGGTGGTCGACGTCGAGCTCGTCGAGTTCCTCGAGCACGCTGAGACAGACGGCCAGCCGCTCCGGGTCGATGCCGGGCCCGTGCGCCACCGCGTCCGTGGTCTCGGGGCCGTCCTGTGTCACCGTCATCGCCGCTGCCGTTCCCGCTCTGCCGTCGCGGCGCTCCGTTCGCATCCGCTGTCGAACGGGGGATTTTACGGAGCACCGGGCCACATCACCAAACCGGATGCGTCAGTGATCGCAGGCGGCGGTCAGCGCCGTCACCTCCTCGGTCAGCGCGCGGGCCAGCCGGTCGAGGTCCGGGACGGCCGCACCGTCGGCGACCAGGCCGTAGTGGACGCGTCCGCGGTAGGTGGAGACCGCGACCGCGAGGGAGTGGCCGGGGGCCAGCGGCGCGAGCGGGAAGACGGCGCCGAGCGGGTCGCCGCCGAGCCTCAGACCGAATCCGGGCAGCGGCACGCTGGTGACCAGGACGTCGAACCAGAGCCGGGCCGCCTGGCCGAGCAGCGGTCCGCCGAGCCGGTGGCCGAGCGGCGGCACGTGGTCGGCGAGCAGGGCGACGGCGCCCGCGCCCCGGTGCGGTCCGGCGGCCTTGTTGCGGTCCATGGCGGTGCGCACCCGGTCGAGGCGGGCGAGGGGGTCCCGCTCGTCGACGGGAAGCCCTATCAAGTACCCGGAGAGCCGGTTGCCCTGGGGGTGGGCGGTGCGCGGGCGGCGCCGGGAGACGGGGATGAGGGCGCGCGGGACGACGCCCTCGCTGCCGTCGCCGCGCTCGTCGAGCCAGCGGCGCAGCGCGCCGGCGACGACGGCGATCAGCACGTCGTTGACGGTGCCGCCGGCGCTCTTGCGGATCCGGTGCACCTCGTCGAGGTCGACGACCGCGCCGGCGGTGCGGCGGGTGCCACTGGGCACGCAGGTCAACGCGGGCGAGGAGCGCATGTCGAGGGTGGAGCGGGCGACGGCGGCGCCGATGTCCAGGGCCCGGCCGGCGTCGGCGAGGGCGTCCCGGACGAGGCCGGGCACCTCCCGCACGTCCGGGAGGAGACCGCGCGGGGGCTCGGCGGGGCGGGACCGGGGGGCGGGGAGGTCCATCGGGTCCATCAGCGCGGCGGCGAGCGTGAGGGCGCGCAGTCCGTCGGCGAGGGCGTGGTGGAACTTGAACAGGACGGCGAAGGAGGCGCCGTCCTCCCCCGGCAGCACATGGGCCTCCCAGGGCGGCCGGGTGCGCTGCAGCGGGCGGCCCATGAGGCGGCCGGCCGCGGTGTGGAAGTCGGCGGCCGGGGGGTGCAGCCGGACGTGGTCGAGGGGGTCGAAGCCCGGGTCGCTCTCGCGGGTGGCGCCGCCGAAGGCGAGGGAGCGGCGCAGGGCGGAGGCGAGCGGCTGGCGCAGCGCGGCGGCCAGCGGCTCACCGGGGGCCGGCCAGGTGCGGCGGAGCGCCGACAGCGGCCGCCGCAGCGTGAGCGGCTGCCAGGTGTCGCGGATGCGCATGCGCAGCCCGGGCACGGCGGCGGCCCGGGACGCCAGCAGATCGGCCGCGTGAGCCGCCGCGGAGGACGAGTCGGCGGAGAAGACGCCGAGCGCCGCGAGGTGCATGGGATGACCGGCGGACTCGATGTTCCAGAACGCCAGGTCGAGAGGGGCGAGCGGGTCTGCGGTCATGGGCGGTGCCTCGCGTCGACGACGGGAACGGATCAGCAGTCAATCGCTCCCGGCCGATCACGGTCAAGCACGATCCGGCTACTCGTGGTCAACGGCGTGTGGCGTCTCCGCCCCTCCCACCGGCGCGGCGGGAGGGGCGGAACCGGAGTGACCTGCGGGACCGCTGCGGCACGGGCGCCGCCCCACGGGGCGACGGATGCCACCCGGACGGGCGCGGCCCGCCGGAGGAACGGTTCGTCGCGCGGCGTCCTCCTGTCGTCCGGGCGGGGCGGGGCACGGGGCCGGGTGACCGCGCCCGTCCGTCCGGGGACACGGCGAAGGCCCCGGTGACCGCGGCCGGCCGGGACCCCTCGCGTCGCCCCTACGGCACCAGCTGTCCCTTGCCGAGCGCGATCACCCCGCCCTTGGACACCGTGTACAGCTCCGCGTCCCGCTCCGGGTTGACACCGATCGTCGCGCCCGGCGGCACCTCCACGTTCTTGTCGAGCACGGCGCCGCGCACCACCGCGCCCCGCCCGACGTGCACGTTGTCGTGCAGCACCGAGCCCTGCACCACGGCCCCCGGATCGACGACCACACCCGGCGACAGCACGGACCGGGTGACCTGGCCCCGGATCAGACAGCCGGAGCTGATGATCGACTCGCTCGCCATGCCGCCCGCGTTGAACCGGGCCGGCGAGAGCTGGCCGGAGTGGGTGTAGATCGGCCACTGCCGGTTGTAGAGGTTGAAGGCGGGGCGCTCGGCGATCAGGTCCATGTGCGCCTCGTAGTACGCGTCCAGCGTGCCGACGTCCCGCCAGTAGCCCTGGTCGCGGATGGTCTCGCCGGGCACGTGGTTGTCGCTGAAGTCGTACAGCGCGGCCTCGCCCCGCTCGGTGAGCCGGGGCAGGATCGAACCTCCCATGTCGTGCACCGAGTCCTCGTCCTCGGCGTCCCGGTGCAGGGCCTCGATCAGCGCCTTGGTGGTGAAGACGTAGTTGCCCATGGAGGCGAACACGCACTCGGGGTCGTCGGCGAGCCCGGGAGGGTCGGTGGGTTTCTCCAGGAAGCGGTCCACGGACCGGCCGTCCGGTCCCGGCGTGATCACACCGAAGGCGGAGGACTCCGAGCGCGGCACCCGTATCCCCGCCACGGTGACGCCGGCCCCGCTCTCGATGTGCTGGGCGAGCATCTGGCGCGGGTCCATGCGGTACACGTGGTCGGCGCCGAACACCGCCACGTACTCCGGCCGTTCGTCGTGGACCAGGTTCAGCGACTGCAGGATCGCGTCGGCGCTGCCCAGGTACCAGCGCGGGCCGAGGCGCTGCTGGGCGGGGACCGGGGTGACGTAGTTGCCGAGCAGGCTGGACATCCGCCAGGTGGTGGTGATGTGCCGGTCCAGCGAGTGCGACTTGTACTGGGTGAGGACGCAGACGCGCAGGATGTCGCCGTTCACGAGGTTGGACAGCACGAAGTCGACCAGGCGGTACGTACCGCCGAAGGTGACCGCGGGTTTGGCGCGGTCCGCCGTGAGGGGCATCAGGCGCTTGCCCTCGCCGCCCGCCAGCACGATTCCCAGCACCGAAGGCCCACCACGACGCATGGCCGCTCCCCTCACGCCGAATTTCCCCAAGACTGCCCCGGACGGGCGGGCCTAAGCCTGTTCGAGGATCTCCTCGTAGAGCCCGGCCGTGCGGCGGGCCACCGCGTCCCAGCCGAACTCGGTGACGGCCCGCTCCCGCCCCGCCTCCCCCATCCGCCGTGCCGCCTCCGGGTCGCCGAGGACCGAGTCGAGCGCCCGTGCGAGACCCGCCTCGAAGTCGTCGTCCGCGTCCACCAGCACCCCCGTCGAGCCGTCCGCCACCACCTCGGGGATCCCGCCGACCCGGGAGGCGACCACCGCCGTGCCGCACGCCATGGCCTCCAGGTTGACGATGCCGAGCGGCTCGTACACCGAGGGGCAGACGAACACGGCGGCGTGCGTCAGCAGCTGGATCACCTCGGGCCGCGGCAGCATCCGCGGGATCCAGTGCACGCCCGCGCGGGCCCGGCTCAGCTCCTCGTACAGCTCACGGAACTCCCGGTCGACCTCGGGCGTGTCCGGGGCGCCGGCGCACAGCACGACCTGTGCGGCCGGATCGATGCCGCGCACCGCCCGCAGCAGCCGGGGCACCCCCTTCTGCCGGGTGATCCGGCCGACGAACAGCACGTACGGGCGGGAGCGGTCGAGGCCGATCCGGTCCAGGGCGTCGGTGCCGGGGTCGGGGCGGTACAGGCCGGTGTCGATGCCGTTGTGCACGACGTGCACCCGGGCGGGGTCGAGGGCCGGGTAGGAGGCGAGGATGTCCGCGCGCATCGCACCGGAGACGGCGATCACTCCGTCGGCCGCCTCGACCGCGGTGCGCTCCGCCCAGCTCGACAAGGCGTAGCCGCCGCCGAGCTGTTCGGCCTTCCAGGGGCGCAGGGGCTCCAGGGAGTGGGCGGTCATCACGTGCGGAACGCCGTACAGCAGCTTGGCGAGGTGGCCGCCGAGGCCCGCGTACCAGGTGTGGGAGTGGACCAGGTCGCACCCCTGGAGCGCGGCGGCCATGGCGAGGTCCACGGAGAAGGTGCGCAGCGCGTCGTTGGCGCCGTCGAGCGCGGTCCAGGGCCGGTGGCGCAGCACGCCGTCCGCCCCGCCCTCGCCCCAGCAGTGCACCTCCAGGTCCACCAGGGGCCGCAGTTCCCGGGCGAGGAACTCCACATGGACTCCCGCGCCGCCGTACACGTCCGGGGGGTACTCCCGTGTCAGCAGTCCCACTCGCACCCGTGAACCCCCTGTCGATCGGACGCCGGCCTTCATGGTCACCCAGACGGGGCCCGTGGGGAAGAGCGGGGCGGCCGTGCGAAGCAGCAGTCGCCGCAGACTCCCCCGTCCGGCACCCGGTAGTACAGGCAGCAGCTGCGGCGCCGGAAGGCGGTGCCGGTGGGGGTTCCGGCGCCGGCCAGCAGGGGGTGCGCGAGGAGTTCGGCCGCCAGGGAGGCGGCGCGGGCGGCGACGTCCGTACGTCCGTGGCGGCGTCCCCAGCGGTCCAGTTCCCGGGCGGCGCCCGCGAGCGCGGAGGCGGCGTTGCCGCGCAGCAGGCCCGGTGCGAGGCGGTGGCGGGAGCGCAGGGCCGCGGCGAGGGGTTCGAGGTGGCCGTGCAGCACCAGGTCCGCGAGCGTCGCCGCGTCGCCGGGCAGCGGGCGTACCCCGGTCAGCCAGAGGTCGTCGGGGGCGCTGTCCGCCGGGTCCCAGCGCAGCAGCCGCGGGGCGAGGTCGGGGACGGCGCCGTACAGGGCGGCGCAGCCGAGGGCCACGGACCACAGGCGGGCGGCGAGCCCCTGCTGGGCCACCGAGGCGGCGACCCGCGCCTCGGGAGTGCGCAGGGCGCCGGCGACCCGGCGGATCCGCGCGGCCAGGACGTCGCCCTGAACGTCCGGGGGCGGCGGCCCGTACGCCTGGGCGAGCGTGGGCAGGGAACGGCCGGCCGCTTCCGCCGTGCGCAGGACGAAGAAGCCACCGAGGCGGTGAAGGGCGGCGAGCGACGGATCGAGGTCCACGGGACGCAGTAGTACCAGGCCCCTCGGGGATGATCCCCAGGGGCCCTCCGCCGCCGGGCACCCACCCTGGGGATGACGGGGGCGTGGTCGTACTCCATCGGCAGTAGGACTCATTGGGTGCTCAGGGACGACGACGGGAACACGCGGACACGGCATCGTGTTGGTCATGAGAGCCGACCGTTCGCCGCGCCGGGCCCACCGCCCCGGCCTCCCGCAGAGGAGCAGCCGATGAGCGCCCTCGCGTTGTCCGTGCTGCTGTCGTTCGTCTCTGCCGTGGCGTACGCCGGCGGGGCGATCGTGCAGGAGCAGGTCGCGGTGGACTCACCCGGCGCGCAGCAGTTCGCACCGCTGCGCCGGCCGGGCTGGTGGGCGGCGGTCGCGCTCAACGGCCTCGGCGGAGTGCTGCACGTGGTGGCGCTCGCCTACGGCCCGCTGAGTCTCGTCCAGCCCCTGGGCGCGCTGACCATCGTGTTCGCCCTGCCCATGGCCGCGCTGTTCGTCGGCCGCAGGGCGGGGGCGACCGCGTGGCGCGGCGCCGTCATGGCGACGGTGGGCCTCGCGGGGCTGCTCTCCCTGGTCGGCGCCTCCGACGCGCGGTCGCTGGACACCGCGCAGCGGGTGGCGGCGGCGCTGGGGACGGCCGGAGCGGTGGTGGCGCTGATGATCGCGGCCCGGGCCGCGCACCGGCATCCCGCGGTGCGCAGCATCCTGTTGGCCACCGCGTCCGGTGTCGCCTTCGGCATGTCCTCCGTCTTCACCAAGACCGTCGCGGTCGACTGGACCGGTGGCGTCTCGGCGGCCGATCTGCCGTCCCTGGCGGTGATCGGCGTCCTGGCCACGGCCGGCATGCTGCTCTCCCAGGCCTCCTACCGGGGCGCCGGACTCGCGGCGCCGCTGGCCACGCTGACGGTGGTGAACCCGATGGTGGCGGCCGCCGTCGGCATCACGATGTTCGGGGAGTCCTTCCGCCACGGCACGACCGGTACCGCGCTCGCACTGGGCTGCGCCGTGGTGGCGGCCGGCGGGCTGATCCTGCTCACCACGGAGCGGCTGGCACGCGAGCACCGGGAGGCGCGGGAGGCGCAAGCCCCCGTGCCGGAGCCCGCGCCCGTGGCTGCGGACCGGCAGCCGCTCCCCGACCCCGCCGAACGGCTGCTGGCGGCGCTCTCGGTCCCCGAGGACGTGCGGGTGCCGGCGCTCCCCGTGCCGTCACCGGGCGACACGGACACCGCCCTGGTGCCGCCGGTGTCGTACGGGTCCTTCTACAGCGGTCCCTTCTACAAGGGCCTGCGCATACCGGCGGCGGCGGTGGACCGGCACCGGACGCACGTCACATCCTGACGCCGCCCGCCCTCAGGTAGGCGACCGGGTCGATGTCCGATCCGAAGCCGGGGCCGGTCCGCACCTCGAAGTGCAGGTGCGGGCCCGAGCTGTTTCCGGTCGAACCGGAACGGCCGATGCGCTGGCCCGCGCCGACGGACTGCCCGCTCTTCACGGAGATCGCCGACAGGTGCGCGTACTGGCTGTAGCGGCCGTCGGCGTGCCGGACCACCACCTGGTAGCCGAACGAACCCTCCCAGCCCGCGCTGACGACGGTGCCGGCCCCGATCGACTTCACGGACGTGCCGGTGGGGACGGGGAAGTCGACACCCGTGTGGTAGCCCTTCGACCAGGCGGATCCGGCCTTGTGGTACGGCGTGCCGAGCGCGGCGCTGACGGGGGCGACGAGGCCGCCGGTGGTCTTGGTGGAACGGTCGGCCCGGTCCTCGGTGTGCTGGGAGGCCTTCTTCCCGCTCTTCTTCCCGGCCTTCCCCTCGGTCCTCTTCTCGGTCTTCTTCTCGGTCTTCCCCTCGGTCCTCTTCTCCGCCTTCCCGGCCTTCCTCTCCGCCGGCCCGGCCGGTTTCGCGGGTGCCTTCGCCGTTCCGTCGGGCAGGGCGAGGCGCTGGCCCGGCAGGATCAGGTCGGGGTCGCCGCCGACGGTGGAGCGGTTGGCGGCGTACAGCTTCCGCCAGCCACCGCCGACCCGTTGGTCCGACGCGATGCCGGAGAGGGTGTCGCCGCGGACGACCGTGTACATCTCGGCGCGGCCCGCCCGGGACTGGGGCGTGGTCTGCGGTGCGACGTCCGCGACGGAGGACCGGCCGGTCCTTCCGTCGCCGCTCCCGCCGTCGGTCCTCTTGCCGTCGCCGTCGTCTCCGTCGGACTCGGCGGCGGCCGGCCGGATGTCGGGGGTGCCGCCGTCGCGGGTCAGTCCGGCCCGCGACGAGCACACCGGCCAGGCGCCCGGTCCCTGTCCGTCGAGGACCTTCTCGGCGACGGCGATCTGCTGGTCCTTGGTGGCCAGATCCGCTCGCGGCGCGTACCGGGTACCGCCGTACGCCTCCCAGGTCGACCGGGTGAACTGGAGCCCGCCGTAGTACCCGTTGCCGGTGTTGATGTTCCAGTCGTTGGTCGACTCGCAGGCGGCGACCTTGTCCCAGGTCTCCACGTCGGCGGCCTGGGCGGTGCCTGCGCCCAGCAGCGGGAGCGCCATTCCGGCCCCGCCCGCGGTGACCGTGAGCGAGGCACGGTTGATCCTGTTCGGCTGATACCGGCGGTGCCGGCCGCGCACGGCCATGGAATTCCCCCTCGACAACGCGTCAGGAGGGGCAAAAGTAAGCGGTGCGAACTGGCCGTGACAAGGCGGCTATCGGCCGCGCGGATGCGCCAAGTGGCCGGGATTCTTCGTCTGTTGCGCCCCCCTTTGACACCCGCGGGGGGTGTGCGCGGGCGGGTGCGCCCGTCCGCGGGGGCACGCGCGCGGGTGCGCCCGCTGAGTGCGGAAGGGGTGTCCGCGCGTATGTCCCTGGGCGTCTCGCCGTACGATCCGCGCGTGCACGCACGAGTGCGGCACGTCAGGATGGTCGATGGCAGGACCGGCGGGCATCGGGCGGCAGCACCGGGACCCGGCGGTACCGATACCAAGGTCACTAGGAGCCACCCCCATGAGCAGTTCAGCGCAGATCGGCGTCACCGGGCTCGCGGTCATGGGCCGCAACCTCGCGCGCAACTTCGCCCGCAACGGCTACACGGTCGCGGTGCACAACCGGACGGCGGCGCGTACGCACGCGCTGGTGGAGGAGTTCGGACACGAGGGCGACTTCGTGGCGGCCGAGACGGCCAAGGAGTTCGTGGCGGCGCTGGAGCGGCCGCGGCGGCTGGTCGTCATGGTGAAGGCCGGCGAGCCGACGGACGCGGTGATCGAGGAGTTCGCGCCGCTGCTGGAGCCCGGGGACATGATCATCGACGGTGGCAACGCGCACTTCGCGGACACCCGCCGCCGGGAGAAGGCGCTGCGCGAGCAGGGCATCCACTTCGTCGGCATGGGCGTCTCCGGCGGCGAGGAGGGCGCGCTGAACGGGCCGAGCATCATGCCGGGCGGCCCGAAGGAGTCGTACGACTCGCTCGGCCCGATGCTGGAGAAGATCTCCGCGAAGGCGAAGGACGGCTCCCCCTGCGTCACGCACGTCGGTCCGGACGGCGCCGGGCACTTCGTGAAGATGGTGCACAACGGCATCGAGTACGCCGACATGCAGTTGATCGGTGAGGCGTACCAGTTGCTGCGCGACGTCGCCGGGTACTCCCCCGCACGGATCGCGGAGGTCTTCCGCACCTGGAACACCGGCCGGCTGGACTCCTACCTGATCGAGATCACCGCCGAGGTGCTGTCGCACGTGGACGCGGCCACGGGCGAGCCGTTCGTGGACGTGGTGGTGGACCAGGCGGAGCAGAAGGGCACGGGCCGCTGGACCGTGCAGATCGCGCTCGACCTGGGCGTGCCGGTGTCCGGCATCGCCGAGGCCGTCTTCGCGCGCTCCCTGTCCGGTCACGCGGCGCTGCGCGAGGCCTCGCGCGGGCTGGCCGGCCCGAAGGCCGCGCCGCTGGGCGAGTCGGAGGCGGCCGCGTTCGCCGACCGGGTGGAACAGGCGCTGTACGCCTCGAAGATCGTGTCGTACACGCAGGGCTTCCACGAGGTCGCGGCCGGCAGCGAGGAGTACGGCTGGGACATCGACCTCGGCGCGGTCTCCGCGATCTGGCGCGGCGGCTGCATCATCCGCGCGGCCTTCCTGGACCGCATCCGCGCCGCCTACGACGCCCGCGCGGACCTGCCGAGCCTGCTGTCGGACGAGACGTTCGCGCAGGAGATCGCCGACGCCCAGGACGACTGGCGCGAGGTGCTGATCGCCGCGACCCGCCAGGGCGTGCCGACCCCCGGCTTCGCGGCGGCCCTCGCCTACTACGACGCCCTGCGCGCGGAGCGCCTGCCGGCCGCGCTCACCCAGGGCCAGCGGGACTACTTCGGCGCGCACACCTACCGGCGCACGGACCGCGACGGTTCGTTCCACACGCTGTGGGGCGGGGACCGGTCGGAGGTGTCGGCGTAGGACCCCGGTGACGGGGCGGTGGGGCGCCGGCCGGCCCCCCACCGCCCCGTCTTTTCCCTCCGCTCGGATCAGCTCAGCGGCGGGCCCGGTTCCGGGTTCGGCACCGGCTCGGGGCCCGGCGGGATCGGCGACGGGGACGGCTCGGGGGGACCCGGGTGCGGGGGCGTCGGCTGCGGTCCCGGTCCCGGTGGCTGCGGGGCCGGCTCCGGACCGGGGCCCGGCGGCGGAGACGGAGGGGCGGGGTCCGGGTAGGGCTCGGGGTGCGAGGGGTCCGGGCCCGGGGCGGGCCCCGGGGTCGGGCCCGGCGGGACGGGGTCCGGGTACGGGTTGGTCATGGCGCGTGTCCTCCGGCCTGTGGCTCGACGTCGGCTCTGGACTACTCCCCCGCCTACCCGACGGCCCCTTCCCCAGTCACCCGCCCGCGTGACGGGGCGGGGCCGGGTGGCGCAGCCGGGCCGCGGGCCTCAGAACCGCCCGGGACGCGCGGCCGGCCACTCCTTCGCCGCCCGGATCAGCTCCGGCCCGGCCGCCGGGGCCCGGCCGGGATGACGTCCGGCCCACGTGGCGACGTACGGACGGAGCGGGACGACGGCGCTGTCCTCACGGGCGGCGACGGCGTGGAGCTCGCGGGCGAGGGAGCCCGCGATGCCCTTGCCCTCGCGGGAGGGCTCGACGACGGTGCGCACGGGCACGAGCGCGCGTTCGGGGGTGTCCAGCGGGAAGTACTCGATCCGCCCGACGACCTCGCCGTCCGCCACCGCCTCGAGCCGGCCCGCCGCCCGGTCGTCACGGATCTCGATGCCCCCCCCATGGCCACGTCACGCTCCTGCGCCGGTCAGGCCGTGGTGACGGCCCCCGGGCTGCGCTCCTGGTCCGACCCCGGCACCGGCTCGGACGGGTCGGCTCCCAGGGACACGATGCGGTTGTCGCCGTCCACGTGCACCACCCGGGGTTCCAGCGCCCGCGCCTCGGCGTCGGTCACCTGAGCGTAACTGATGATGATCACCAGATCGCCGGGCTGGACGAGGTGGGCGGCGGCCCCGTTGATCCCGATCACCCCGGATCCGCGCTCACCCTCGATGACGTACGTCTCCAGTCGCGCCCCGTTGGTGATGTCGACGATGTGCACGAGCTCACCGGGCAGCAGATCCGCGGCGTCGAGCAGCTCGGCGTCGATCGTCACGGATCCCACGTAGTGCAGGTCGGCCTGGGTGACGGTGGCACGGTGGATCTTGGACTTGAACATGGTGCGCAGCACTGTGGACTCCTGGAGGACGGCTCCCTGCCTGCTTTGTACAGGTCAAGGGCGGTCTCGACTGTACACCGGGGCACGCCGGTCGAGGAAGGTGAGGAACATCGCTCCGCTCGGGCGAGACGGCTTCACGCCTGGGCTTTCGCGCCGCACCGGCGTCTGTTCAGGCAATCCCTCGGGAAAACCCGGCGACTCGTGCTGACCGGGTGCTGACTTACCTGATGAGCCATCAAAGATGCGGGAGACCGCTCTGCACACGGACGACGTGCCTTCACGCACCGACCTGTCGGGCACCGGCATCGCTCTGGTTCGTGGAACATGGTCCCTTTGGCCCTCGACCGGTCGGCGCTCGGCCGCCCCGGAAGCCGGCTCGCTGCCTGCTGCCCGGCCAAGGCCCCTCGGCAGCGTGGAACTCACGAGCGAGGCGGGGCCAAGGTGCCGACACCGGCCCGCCCGGGCCAAAGTCCAGGTCACGCGCCCCTGCGCACTTGTGTGCGCCGCTCCTCCCTTCCGTACGGTCCAGCCGATGGCGAACCGCCCTCGTACACCGTGGAGGAGAGCTGTTGAAGCCGACCGAGGAAGTGCTCCAGAACCTGACCCGGCCCTCGAACGTCTCCGTCCACTCCGACGACGCGCTCGTCGGGAAGGTGAAGGCCGCCATCGCGGCGGACAACGAGAAGCGCAAGGAGAATGAGGACGAGCCGCTCCGCCGGAAGCCCGCCCTCGTCCCGATCCTGCCGACGGAGCTGCCCCGGCAGTTCAAAGTGACCCTTTGGGACGTGCTCCACACCCTCGCCCGGGCCACTGCCCTGTCGTGGCGTGGTGCGGGCCGGGGGCTGGCTGAGCACTGGGGCGCACTCAAGTACGCCCAGGCCCTGGCCGGTGGTCGTAACTCCTTCCTCGGCCTCACCGACGAAGGCCACCGCATCGCGGACCACTACAAGTCGCTGCAGTCCGGCGAGCTCGGCATCGGCTTCGCGCTCACGCTCACCGAGCACATGCTGCGCAGCCGTTTCCCCGACCATTCGGTGACGATCGTCCCCGCCGACACGGCCTTACGCGCGGGCTGGGCCCTCACCAGCAGGGACAAGGGCGAGAAGGTGAAGTACCGCTATCGTCCCCAGTACTTCGCCGAGGTCTGGCGGCCGGGCGAGCCGTCCCTTGCCATCCCCCTCGCATGCAAGGGCAACCACAGCGACTCCGCCACCTCCGCCGAGCAACTGGCCTCCGCCTCGGCCCACGCCGAAGCGGTCCACATCGGCACGTGGAACGAGACCCCCGGCCTGCTGTTCAGCACACAACTCCCGACGGTCGGCGGCACGATGACCGTCCACGCCCTCCAGGCGCCGGGCAGTGGCGGTCGACTGTCCCCGGCAGAGGGCCGGGAAGCGAATCGGAACGCCCCGCCCTTCCAGGCGAACGTGATGCCGGGCATCCATCCGCCGACCGAGGGCCTGGTGGCACCGGAACCCGTACGGGGCTGCCACGTGCAGCCGAAGGACTACGCCTGGTTCCAGGAGTCCCTGGCCCACACCACGGCAGCGGGCCTCATGGCCTTTACCGGCTCCGGCCACGCCACCGCCCGCCACCTGACCGACCGGCAGGGCCGCAAACGCTACACCGGTCTCGAACACGCGGCCAGCATGAGCATCCAGGACGCCGCCCACACCCTCTTCGGCAACGAGTACGTCGGCACCGACCACGTCTTCCGCCTCAACGGCCCCCGCGTCGAGGCGTTCTCCGGCGTGGACGAGGAGGTCTTCCGACTCCTCGCCAGGGGCGACATCGAGGAGTACCGCGCCCTCGTCCACGCGAGCCGCCACGTCCGCCCCCGCCTCACCTCCGACAAGGACTGGGGCGGTCCGGTCTCCGTGCACGCCGACGGCTCCGTCTTCGCCCTGCGGCTGCTGCCGGGGCAGAACGAGGAGCCCTGCGCGTGCTCGTCTCGCTGACGCACCGATGAGACGACAGGTCCGTCCGGACGGCCTCTGGGCGGACGACCAAACCACATGACGGCCAGGAGCGTGGACCTCGACTCGCGGTGACGGTGTAGGCGCGGGCGATGCAGAGCATGGCCTTGCCCACCCCGAAGGACGGCAGCGTCACCCACGACAGTGACCGAGCGGCGTACGAGCGGGCAAATGGCCGGCGCGTCCACGTTGTACGCCGTGTGGGATGCAGTGTTTGACCGTTACCGCAGCCCGGTTTCGCCGTGAGGCCACTGCGGGGTATCGCTCGGCTGCCCTGTACATCGGCCGTGCAGGCAGCCACCACCGTGGACGGCTCCGGGTTGGAACCTGCCGGCTACACCGCATCCTCTCGTTGCAACCGCGCTAGAGAGGATGGACGCGATGACCGCCTCTCAGGCGTTCTCGTCATGGATCCGCGCACCCAGGTCTTCCGCCCACTGCAGCGCCCACACCTTGAGTTCTTCGATCTGCCGGGAGGTGAGCCCGTACGCGGTGCAGTCCTCGTCCTCGTACCAGTCCGCGCCGATGAGCCGGTCCCGGAGGTCTTCGAGGCTGAACTCGTCGTGGGCGCGACGACGGCCCAGGGATTCGAGGTCGGCGGTGGAGCGGTGGCGGGAGGCGGCCTGGACGTCGACGAGGCCGCGGACGGTGCCGCGGTCGGCGAGGGCGCGGACCTTGGTGCCGATCACGTCATCGAGGGAAAGAACGGGGCCATAGGGAGTCTGGGCGGGCGGAGCCCAGAACGCCTCCTTGAGCACATCGACCTCACATTCCTCGCCGGTGTCCGGATCGGTGACGAGGAACCGGCCGCTGAGCGGGTCGGTCTGGACGTGCGCGATCCGCCAACCGCGCGCACAGAGGCCTGCTGTGAGTGAGGCGACGATCTCCTGCATCGGAGCGGGGTTCTCGGTGGCGACGTCGAGGTCGCGGCTGAAGCGTTCGACCAGACCGTGGGCCTGCACGGCGTATCCGCCGGTGAGGACCAGAGGGTAGGGGGAGCCGAGGTCGAGGATGTCGGCGAGGAGACGCTCGTGGAGCGGAGTGAGCTTCACGCGGCGGTCGTGTCGGCCGGAGCGGTGCGGCGCAGCTCGGGGAAGGCGTCCTCCCAGACCTCGCGGATGTAGGGACTGATCAAGCGCCGCAGCACGGGCCACTGCTCGGTGAGCAGCCGGTGGTGCAGGAGGGCCACCAGGTCCTCACTCAGTCCTTCGGCGAGGACGGTCCGATACAGCGTCATGCGGGATTTCGGACGGTCCAGGCTGTAGCTCGTCCGCCCGGACCAGACGATGTGAAGCGGCAGAGCCACGTCGCCCTCAACGGGACCGGCCAGCTCCTGCAAGCGCTCGGGCAGTCGGCTGCGGTAGCGGTCCCGCAGCACCTCGGCGCGGGGGGCGGTGATCGTCGTGTCCATGCATCCAGTATCGCTGCCGGGAGGCGGCGGCATGGCGGATACGGGGGTCCCCCTGTCGTACGTACGGGTTGGGCGGCTGCCCGCCCTTCCCTCGGACATCTCCTCCAGCGGGCCTCCAGCGCATCATCGCCTACCCGCGCAGGCCCCGGGTGGCGCGGCAACCGGGCTGCCCCGCAGGCCCGGACCAGCCCACCCGCGAGCGCGGGTGATCATGACGCAGCAGGCCACGCGGAGGGGCGCCGCGGTGAACCGGCTGCGGCTTCGGTCTCTCTGTCGGAAGTGACGACGGTGCCGAAGCCGAGGCCCATGGCACCGACGTGGGGAACGAGAAGGAAACCGGGGCGGTGAGGTCAGGACCCATACCGCAGTCGAACTGTCGAGTACGCCGCGAGCGTCCCAAGCAAGGGCCGGAGATCTGTCGAGGTCACCGGTCTTGGCGGCCACCTGGTCAGCAAGCTGGGACGCTCCCGCGCCCGATGCTGACCGTTTGCTGACCTGAGCGGGGCCATCAAGCCTCTGGCCTGCCAAAACAGCAAAACGCTAGATCTTGGACTTGAACATGGTGCGCAGCACTGTGGACTCCTGGAGGACGGCTCCCTGCCTGCTTTGTACAGGTCAAGGGCGTCCTTCGCTGTACACGGGCACGCCTCCCGGTCGAAGACCTCGCAGAACATCGTGCACCGTACCGAGCAGGCTTCCCGCCTGGGCTTTGCAGGACAGGGAACGCTTCAAGCAGTCCATGGGCGCGGTCGGCACCAGCATGGACAACGCTCCCGCCGAGTCGTTCAACGCGACCCTCGCACGAAACGCTCCGTGGCGCCCGCCGCTTCGAGGGAGCCCTCGCCTGCCGCCTGACGGTTTTCCGCCGGACCACCCGCCACCACACCCGCCGACGACACTCGGCGAACGGACACCAGGCATCGATCGCCTACGAACAGGTGTCCACTCCCCGGGGACAAGGCCCGATCACTTCTCGAAGACCCTGGCTCGGCGGGCAGCCGGAGATGCCCCTGCGGCACGGCTTGGCCGAGGTCATCTCGTCGTTCAGGGACCTGCGGGCGGCGGCGCGACTCGACGCAGTCGACTGAACGGCGCGCGTCGGCCCGGGCCCTCTGTGCCGCTTCCCGTCCGGGCGGCTGCCGTGCAATCCGAGCCACCGGGTCCCGCCCGAGTGTGCGGGGGCCCGTGCGGCGGACCGCCGTGCGCGGCCACTGATCCGGTGCGCTCCGGAAACCGGCATGCGCGTTAGCGTGATCCTCTGCCGCATGGAGTGTCCATGTGCCGGGTCGGCCCGCACGAGGGTCTGCGACGGAGAGTGACGGAACAGCGATGAGTGAACTGACGAAGCCAGAGGTCGACGTCCCGGAGGGTGTTGCGCCTGCCGAGCTGACCGTCCGGGACCTGGTCGTCGGGGACGGGGCCGAGGTGAGGCCGGGCACGGTGGTCAGGGTCCACTACGTCGGGGTGACCTTCGAGACCGGGAAGGAGTTCGACTCCTCCTGGGACCGTGACCAGCCCTTCAAGTTCACCCTGGGCAGCGGCAGGGTCATCAAGGGCTGGGACCGGGGGTTGAGGGGGATGAAGGTCGGCGGTCGGCGCGAGATCGTCGTTCCCCCGCGTCTCGGCTACGGCAACCAGTCGCCCTCGCCGTTGATCCCGGCGGGCTCGACCCTGGTCTTCGTGGTGGACCTGCTCGACTCGTACTCCGCCGGCACAGGCGGCTGGAGCAACGCCCGCTGACCCAGACCGTTCCTGTTTCCGCGCCCTCGCCCCGGGCGTTCTCGTCATGGATCCGCGCACCCAGGTCCTCCGCCCACTCCAGCGCCCACACCTTGAGTTCTTCGATCTGCCGGGAGGTGAGCCCGTACTCGCCGACCGTACCGACCGCTCTCCGGCCGTCGTTCCCGAACGGTCCTCGGCCGACGGTCCCTCACTCGCACCTGGAACAATGGCGATCAACCACAGCGGGGCGGCGCGATCGATTGCGCACCGTTCTTGCCGCGGCTGGGGAGGGCGGTGCTCGGCGACGGTGTGGCTGAGGGCGGCGATGCCGTCGGAAGACGGGCTGAGGATACGGAGTGCTGCTGTCCATGCGGTTTCGAAAGAGCGCTGTCATCGCGGTTGTGTGTGCCTTGGTCGCTGGTGTCTCGGGGGACCGTGCCGGCACCTCCGCGCCCGCGGGGGGACCTGTGGAGGACCTCCTGAACGGCAGGGACTGGGCTCACTTCGCCGGCGGGAAGCCCACGCACACAGGGGTACGGGTCACACCCCTCGACCGGCGCATCACACGCCAGGACGGTACCGGCGGACAGCCGAACCCACCGGTGAACCTGCGCGGTCCCCACATGGTGTTCCGGGGGGATGTCCGGATCGAAGCCGGCCTGCGGCGCACGGATGACACGGATGCCTACCTGCATCTGTACGGTGAGACGCCGGTCATCTACGACGAATGGCGCTACGAACGGCGCGGCGTGCGCGTCGGCGTGGTCGGCGGAAGGCTCCGGATCGACCGCTGGGACGGGGACTCCGACAGACCTGCGATGACCCGGACCTTCGGGAGCGGCCTGGGGCTCGAAGTCCGCCTCGCCGTCGAAGTCCGCGCAGACAGGCTTGTGCTGGAGGCCGACGGCAGGGTCGTGGGAACCGTTCCCGCGCGGGACGTCTTCGGCAGTGGCCGCATCTGGTTCGGCGCGGACGCGGGAGCCCGCGGGAAGGGCTGGACCCTCAGCGATCTCCACGCGCGGTCACTGGGACGGGGCCGGATGTCCGTCGTGGACGCGCCCGGCCTGCGAGTGCCCCGGTCCAGCGATGCGATGCGGGATCTGGCGGCGGTTCTCCCACGCCCGATCCGTATGGGAACCGCCCTGGCCGCGGGCCCCTTGCTGACTGACAGCGCCTACCGCCGGACGGCGGGTGAGGAGTTCTCCATGCTGACGCCGGAGAACGACTTCAAGCCGCAGTTCGTCCAGCCCCGAAGCGGCGTGTTCGCGTTCGCGGAAGGCGATACCCTGGTGGACTTCGCCGAGGCCAACAGGATGAAGGTGCACGGCCACACCCTCGTCTGGTTCGAAGCCCTGCCCGCATGGATGCGTGCCGAGATGACGCACGAGCAGCGCAGGCGCGTCATGGTGGAGCACATACGCGCGGTGGCGGGTCACTTCCGGGGGAAGGTGGCGGAGTGGGACGTGGTGAACGAGCCCATGTCCGACGAGGATGAGGACTACTCCAACGGCAACCGGGGCGTGCGGCCACAGTTGTGGTTCGAAGCGATGGGCGAGCAGTACATCGACATCGCCTTCCATGCCGCCCGCGAGGCCGACCCGCACGCGGTGCTGTACCTCAACGAGTACGGGGTGGAGGAGGACGGTCCACGCTGGGATGCCCTCTACGCGCTGCTGATCCGGTTGAAGGAGCGGGGCGTTCCGATCGACGGCGTCGGTTTCCAGGACCACGAATACGCCGTCGGCGACCGTACCGACCCCGAGGTCTTCCGGCGCAAGGTCAGGGCTTTGGCCGGGCTCGGCCTGAAGGCCCGGGTCTCGGAGGCGGACGTCCTCGTCGACGAGGACGAAGAGGACGTCCAGGCCCGCCAGCTGGCGGGGAAACTCGCGGTCTGCGGCGAAGAACCCAACTGCACCTCGTTCTCGACCTGGGGTTTCACCGACAAGTACGGCTCCACGGCTGACCTGCGGCACTATCCCCCGAGTCCGGGAAACGCCCTTCCCTGGGACGCGACGTACGAGGTGAAACCCGCCTACTGGGCACTGCGTGACGTCCTGGACGACGCCCGCCGCTCAGGTACTGGATAGGTACGGCGAACACCGCGAACGACCAGTGGGATCGTTTCATCCTGGTTCCGCAGCTCGCGGGGCCGGTGTGGTCCGGGAGCGACGGATTCCTGCCGGTCAGCACCGTGATCACTGCGGGGGTGATCGTCGGTCACCTCTGGACCCGGTGTTCGCGAGGACGAGGAGGGCCCGCAGGAGGGTGGTCGCGTGGCGGGCGTTCCTGCGGACCTCGGTCAGGATGCGCCAGGACCCGAGGCGGGCGAACTCGCGTTCGACGGCGGCGCGTTCGCGGCTGATCAGCCGGTTCGCTTCCTTCGACGACGCGGCTCCGCAGAGGCGGGGAGTCGTCGTCGAGGATCCGTCGGAGCATGGCGAGTCGGCGGTGCCGGTGCAGTGGCGCCTGGTCCTGGGGCGGAACACCGGGCCGTGCCCCAGGTACCAGGAGAAGTCCTCACCGCCCCGGCCATGGGTGACGACCCGGGGACCTTGGGCCCATGGGGTCGTTTCCGCAGGTCGGCATATGACGGCCGGGGCGTCACGCCCGAATCGGCCCAGCTGCCGGCCGGTTAGCCCTTCCCTGACGTCCGAGCCGGGCTTCCGGGCCGTGACGAGCGGTCCTCTGCCTTGCGCGCACCAACTCGGCGAGGAACTGACCGAGCCCTCGCCCCAGGCCGTGGAAGGTGCCCTTGATGAACTCCCGACCCAGGTCGCGACCGGACGGTGTCGGCCGCCCGTCCGACCGGTCACTGCTTGCCGGGGGCCCGTCCTGTGTGCGCCTGGAAGCCATCGTCTCGCGAGCACGAGGACCGGGTCGGCGCGCTCGCCCCCGATCGGATCATGATCAATTTCAGCGCCGACCGCTGCAGCGGTGTTCCCAAGGCCGGAAGGCCGGGGTGCGGTCAGGGGCCGTCGGCGTGGTCGCACAGGACGATGCCCTCGACCGTGTTCCCCTCGGTTCCGTGGCCCGGGAAGGTGAACCAGTTCCGAGGGGCCACCTCCTGGCAGGGGACGTCCGTTCCGTCGCCGTACAGGACCTTCACCCTGTGGGCGGTGGAGCAGTCGTTCATCACGAACGTGTAGCGCCACCCCGGGCTGTACGTCAGGCACGCGGGCACGGAGGTCTCGTTCCCCGCACCCTCCTGGGACCCGGCGTGGGCCGTCGTGGCGGGTGCCGCTACGGCCAGAACCACCGCGCAAGCCATGAAAGTTGAACGTACGAATCGCTTCATCGGAGTGCTCCCCTTCACTTGCCGAACGGACGTCCTCAGGATACGGAGGCCCGAGAGGGGGATGAAAAACATTGCGGCAAGTTCCAGCAAGTTGCGGTACCGGTTTCAATGACCTCGCGAGACGCAGTCCCTCATGAACAGGCAGCTCAGCGGCCCGAGTCGACGACGCGCCGCAGGACGACAGGACACGGCCGGACGGATGAACCCGCGGACCTGGTGGGGTTACCGCCGGATGAAGCGGCATGTCTTACTCCTGCCACCAGGTCGCACTGCCGTCGACAAACGAACACAGGGCTGT
Source organism: Streptomyces sp. NPDC126497 (assembly GCF_040302425.1). Lineage (NCBI taxonomy): Bacteria > Bacillati > Actinomycetota > Actinomycetes > Kitasatosporales > Streptomycetaceae > Streptomyces > Streptomyces sp. NPDC126497. Next base: position 312 of record NZ_JBEORT010000022.1, on the reverse strand, counting down.
GTTCAGTGAGGCGGCCGCGATAAGACCGAAAGCCACCGCCCCCGCCCCGGGTGCCGGCCGCCGAATACGGAAGTGCCCGTACCGGGCTGCCGGCACGGGCACTTCGTGGGCGGTTCCCTGTCAGCGCGCGAAGACCGCCACGGTACGGCCCGGCACCTCGAAGGTGCCGGTGCTCTTCGTATAGGTGGCCGTCCTGACCACACGGTCCGCTCCGGCGGCCTGCACCGGGTGCAGGCGGTAGCCGGTGCCGGCGAGCGCGGTCACGCGCTGTTCCTGCTTCTCGGGTGTGGCGTTGAAGACGACGGCCAGGTC
>NZ_JBEORT010000021.1:0-78222 GCF_040302425.1 Streptomyces sp. NPDC126497 | reverse complement strand
GTTGATAGGCCGGATATGGAAGCACGGTAACGTGTGGAGTTGACCGGTACTAATAGGCCGAGGGCTTGTCCTCAGTTGCTCGCGTCCACTGTGTTGGTTCTGAAACCACGAACAATCAGACCGTGTGGTCACCCGGTTGGTTGTCTGTTTCATAGTGTTTCGGTGGTCATAGCGTAGGGGAAACGCCCGGTTACATTCCGAACCCGGAAGCTAAGCCTTACAGCGCCGATGGTACTGCAGGGGGGACCCTGTGGGAGAGTAGGACGCCGCCGAACAATCTTTCAGAAGGGTTGGACCCCGAACTTCGGTTCGAGGTCCAACCCTTTTTTGTTCTGCGTCACTTGACGTTCACGTCGTGCAACGAGCATCCATCCCATGGGTACTGCTGCACTGCTCAGGGCCGCCGGCGTCGGAGTGGGCGACGAGGTCGTCGTACCGGCCTTCGGGAACGTGGAAGTCGCCGCAGCCGTGGCGACGACAGGGGCGCTGCCGGTGTTCGCCGACATAGATCCGGCGACGTACTGTCTGGAGCCGGCCGCGATCGAGGCGGCCATAACTCCCCGGACGGCCGCCCTCGTTGTCGTACATCGCTTCGGCAGGCCCGCTGACGTCGGGCGGGTGCACGCGCTCGGCCGACGGCACGGACTGCTGGTGCTGGAGCACGGGGAATCCGAGGCGCCCTACGACGAGACAGCCCAGCGACGGGAGCGGGCGGCGTTCCTCGACGCCAGACTGAGGGGTGTGCGGACGCCCGAAGGCGGTGCCGGGCACACCTATCAGCAGTACGTCGTGCGGGTGCCGGGGAACGGCCGGCCCGACCGGGACGCCTTCGCACGGGCCATACGGAGCAAGGGCGTTGAGTGCCGGGTGCCAGTGAAGACCCCCGTGCACCGGCTGCCCGAGTTCCGGCGGTGCCTGTCCCTGCCCGAAACCGAGCGGGCCGCCGACGAGACCCTCGCGCTCCCCGTGGACGCGTCGCTGACCAAGAGGGACATGCAGCGGATCGCGGCGGTGTGCAACGCGCTGGGCGGACTGCTCCAGCCGACCGGCTGAGCGGTGGTTGGGAGCACGGGGCTGTTCGGGGTATGATCTATTCCGTTGCCACGCGGTAAACCCCGCGCACGGCGACAGGCCCCTATAGCTCAGTCGGCAGAGCGTCTCCATGGTAAGGAGAAGGTCAACGGTTCGATTCCGTTTGGGGGCTCGGAAAGAAAGGCCCCGCCCATTCGGGCGGGGCCTTTCTCATGCCCTCGGAGAAGGCGCCCTCTCTAATCCATGTGCAAGCCCGGTACGCGCATGGCGAGAATCGCCATGTCGTCGGACGGGGGTTCGGAGGCGAAGCGTTCCACGGCGCGCATGATGCGGGCCGCGACCGCTCCGGCCGTCAGACCGGTACAGGTCGTCAGGACGTCGGCCAGGCCGTCGTCGCCCAGCATCCGGGAGCCCTCGCGGCGTTCGGTGACACCGTCGGTGACGCAGAGGAGGACGTCACCGGGATCGAGGGTGACGGTCTCCTCGTACAGCTCCAGGTCCTCGATGACCCCGAGGAGGGGCTGCGGCTCCGCGGCCGGCTCGACCGTGCCGTCCTGGCGCAGGCGCAGCGGGAGGGGATGGCCGGCGCAGACCACCTTCAGCTCCGCGCTGCCGTCGTCCTGCGGGCGCATCTCGCCGTAGAGCAGGGTGAGGAAGCGGCTGCGGGCGCCCTCGTCGAGGATCGCGGAGTTGAGGCGCTCCAGGACCGTCGGGCCGCTCAGGCCCTCACGGGCCAGCAGCCGCAGCGCGTGCCGGGCCAGGCCGGTCACGGCCGCCGCGTTCGGGCCCGTGCCGCAGACGTCGCCGATGGCGAAGCCGTAGGCGCCGTCGCTGATCGGGAAGAGGTCGTAGAAGTCGCCGCCCACCTCGTTGCCCTCGCCGGCCGCGCGGTAGATGACCTCGACCTCGACCCCGTCGACCGCGGGCAGCTCCGGCGGCAGGAGGCTGCGCTGGAGGGACTGGCTGATGGCCGTGCGCTCCGAGTAGAGACGGGCGTTGTCCAGGGCCAGGGCCGCCCGCCGGGACAGGTCCTCGGCGAGTTCCAGGATCTCCTGGCGGAAGTGCTCGTCGGTCGGTTTGCCGAGCGTCAGCATGCCGATGACCCGGTTGCGGGCGACCAGGGGGAGGACCACCGTCTCGCCGCCGACCGCGGAGGCCGTCGCGAGGGTCGGGCCGATGCCCGTGGTGACCTGGCGGGTCGGGCCGCCGCTCAGGCCGAGGCTGCGCATGGAGGTGCGCAGGGCCGCCTGGTGGGCGACCTCCGCGGGGGCGGACCAGACGCGGGCGCCGGGGGTGGGGACCGGATCGGGCGGGGGGATCTTCGACAACAGGGACTTGATGCCGTCGATGAGGTCCTCGTCCTCGTGCAGCACGTAGGACAGGTCGGGCTCGGAGGCCTGGTCGGCGATCGTGTAGACGGCGCACCAGGTGGCGAGGGTCGGCACGGTCATCTGGGCCATCAGGGCCAGGGTCTGGTCCCGGTCCAGGGTGCCGGCCAGCAGGTCGGAGGCCTCGACGAGGAAGCTGAGCGAGCCGCGGCGCAGGCGCTCCAGTTCGCCCAGGCGGGCCGACTCGACGGCGAGCGCGATGCGGTCCGCCGCGAACTGCAGGCGCAGCGCCTCCTCGTTGGAGTATCTGCCGGGTGCCTCGGCGGCGACGCCGAGGGAGCCGGTGAGACGTCCCTCCACCTTCAGCGGGACGGTGACGACCGAGCGCATGCCGGTGCCGTTGAGCAGGGGGACCGCGCCGGGGACGGCGGTCAGGTCCTCGTGGACGGCCGGCATGCGGGCGGAGCCGTAGCGGCCGGGGCCCGCCTCCACGGGGACGCGGGCGAAGCGCTGGCGGGCCGAGGGGAGGCCGGTGGAGGCGCGGACCTCCAGTTCCGTCTCGTCGTCGGTCGCGAGGAGCAGGAAGGCGGAGTCGCCGTCGAGCATGTCGCGGGCGCGCTCCACCGTGCGCTGGAGCAGCCCGTCGAGGTCGTCGGGGGCCGGAGAGCCGATGAAGACCTCGAAGGGGTCGGTGCCCTGGCTCTCCGAGGTGCCGGTGGTGTCGGTCGTCGGGGCGCGCAGCGGGGTCTGCAGAACCGCCCGTTCGTGGTCCCGCACCAGCAGGCAGACCGTTGACGGCTCGCCCTCGGTGTCCCGGACGCGCAGGTGGGAGGCGTACACGGGGATGACCCGGCCGTGGGCGCCCCTGATGCCGTAGCTGCCCTCCCAGCGGGAGAGCCGCAGCGCGTCGGCGATGCCGGTGCCGGTGCCCGGGGTGTGCGGCCAGGCCGCGAGGTCGGTCAGCGGTTTGCCGGTGACCTGCTCGGCGGAGTAGCCGAAGAGTTCCTCGGCGTCCTCGTTCCAGGCGGTGAGGGAACCGGTCCGGTCGACCTGGACCACGGCGACGCGGACCCGGGTGTCGGCGAGCGGAAGGAGGTGGGTCGGCAGGGAGGGGCCGGCGGTGCGGGTGCCGACCGGGCGCTCGGGAAGGTCGAGCCGGAACCAGACGGTCTTGTGGGTGGGGGTGTAGTCCACGCCCCAGTGGCCGGCGAGGGCCGCGCACAGCTGGAGGCCGCGGCCCCCCTCGCGGTCGGGGCTGCCCATGGTGACGGCGGAGCCCTGGAGCGGGATCTCGCGCTCCGGATACCGGTCGGCCACCTCGATGCGTACGCCGTCGTCGCTGCGCAGGCAGAGCAGGTCGGCGGAGGTGCCGGCGTGGACCACCGCGTTGGTCACCAGTTCACTGGTGAGGACCACGGCGTCGTCGACGATGTCGCCGAAGCCCCAGCCCTGCAGGGTGTCGCGGACGAAGGAGCGGGCGCTCGCGACCGATCGCCCCACGGGCTCGAAGCTGGCGGCCGCGCGCGCGGTGATCACAGAACTCCTCGACCGGGTCTCGACGGGCAGGGCTGCCTGGCCGACCGGCTCGTGCCGCTGGTGCGGCAGGCCGTCGGTCGACCGCGGGTCCGGGGGATGCTCCCCCGGGATCAGTCCGGTGGTCATGTGTGCGGCCGCCCTCCGATGCCCGCTCGTTCCCGTGCCACCGCCCAGGCCGGACGGACCGGCGTGGCTGGACAGCCGGATGCAAGGTTACTTACCTTCGCGGTCCGAGCGGATGCCGGTCTGCTGTGTTTCCGTCCGGAGGTGTCCGCCGTCCGGCGGGTGTGCGGGCGATGTGCGAAGCTGCCGAACTGTTATGGCCTGGTTCGACGGGGGTGAAACACTGGGCAGGCTTGCGGTGAAGGTCCGAGCAGGCCGTGTGTCTTCCGCGCCGGGCGGGCAGCAGCCCCCTTGGCGGCGCCCTGGAACGTCGGGCAGGACATCGCGGTGGTACAGGAAGAGCACAGGAGCAACGGGAGCGCCCTTGGCGGTGTGCCCGGGCACAGCGGTAACGGTCGATCCTGCGGGAGGGACACAGTGGAGTCTGGCGCAGCGACGCGGGGCACGAAGACGACGCGCGCGAAAGGCGGACAGTCCCTGAGCAAGCAGGGAAGGGCGCGGGGCGGGACCACGACGGTGGACACGGCGGCCCTGAACCGGCTGATGACGGCCCTGGTGGCGATGCGGGACGGGAACTTCCGCAAGCGCCTCACGGTGTCCGGCGACGGCGTGATGGCGGAGATCGCGGCGGTCTTCAACGAGGTGGCCGACCGCAATCTCCACCTGACGGGTGAGCTGGCGCGGGTGCGCCGCATGGTCGGACGTGAGGGGAAACTCACGGAGCGGCTGGAGACGGGGGGCTGTGAGGGCTCCTGGGCGACCGCGATCGACAACTCGAACGCGCTGGTGGACGACCTGGTACGGCCGGTCTCCGAGGTCAGCCGGGTGCTGTCGGCGGTGGCCGAGGGTGACCTGTCGCCGCGTATGGAGCTGCGGACGCAGACGGCTCCGGAAGGGGCGGGGCATCCGCTGCGGGGCGAGTTCCTGAAGGTCGCGCGGACGGTGAACAACCTGGTCGACCAGTTGTCGACGTTCACCGACGAGGTCACGCGCGTGGCCAGTGAGGTGGGGACCGAGGGCAAGCTGGGCGGTCAGGCCCAGGTGCGCGGCATGTCCGGTTCGTGGAAGGACCTGACGGACTCCGTCAACACCATGGCGGAGCGGCTGACGGCGCAGGTGCGGGACATCGCGCTGGTGACCACGGCCGTCGCGCGCGGTGACCTGTCGCGCAAGGTCACCGTGCACGTCGAGGGCGAGATGCTGGAGCTGAAGAACACCGTCAACACGATGGTGGACCAGCTCTCCGCGTTCTCCTCGGAGGTGACACGCGTCGCGCGCGAGGTGGGTACCGAGGGCGCCCTGGGGGGCCAGGCGCAGGTGCCCGGGGTGGACGGGGTGTGGAAGGAGCTCACCGACTCCGTCAACACCATGGCCGGGAACCTCACCGCGCAGGTGCGCGGGATCGCCGAGGTGACGACCGCGGTCGCCAACGGCGACCTGTCGCGGAAGGTGACGGTGCCGGCGCGCGGCGAGGTCGCGCAGCTCGCCGAGACGATCAACCAGATGACCGAGACGCTGCGGATCTTCGCGGACGAGGTCACGCGGGTCGCCAACGAGGTCGGGGCCGAGGGACGGCTGGGCGGCCAGGCGAACGTGCCGGGTGCGGCGGGGACGTGGAAGGACCTGACGGACTCCGTCAACACGGTGTTCCGGAACCTGACCACGCAGGTGCGGGACATCGCGGCGGTGACCACGGCGGTGGCCAACGGCGACCTGTCGCAGAAGGTCACCGTGGACGTGGCCGGCGAGATGCTGGAGCTGAAGAACACCGTCAACACGATGGTGGACCAGCTGTCCGCCTTCGGTGCCGAGGTCACGCGGGTGGCGCGGGAGATCGGGGTCGAGGGCGAGCTGGGCGGTCAGGCGCAGGTGCCGGGTGCGGCGGGGACGTGGAAGGACCTGACGGACTCCGTCAACACGGCGTTCCGCAACCTGACCGGGCAGGTGCGCAACATCGCCCAGGTGACGACGGCGGTGGCCAACGGCGACCTGTCGCAGAAGGTCACCGTGGACGTCTCCGGCGAGATGCTCCAGCTGAAGAACACCGTGAACACGATGGTGGACCAGTTGTCGAGCTTCGCCGACCAGGTCACGCGGATGGCACGGGACGTGGGCACGGAGGGCCGGCTGGGCGGTCAGGCGCGTGTGGACGGGGTGTCGGGCACCTGGAAGGAGCTCACCGACTCCGTCAACTCGATGGCGTCCAACCTGACCGGGCAGGTGCGCAACATCGCCCAGGTGACGACGGCCGTCGCGCGGGGTGACCTGTCGCAGAAGATCGACGTCGACGCGCGCGGGGAGATCCTCGAGCTGAAGAACACCATCAACACGATGGTGGACCAGCTGTCGTCGTTCGCCGACCAGGTGACCCGGGTGGCCCGCGAGGTGGGCACCGAGGGCCGGCTGGGCGGTCAGGCGCAGGTGCCCGGGGTCGCCGGTGTGTGGCGCGACCTGACGGACTCCGTGAACGGCATGGCGTCCAACCTGACCGGGCAGGTGCGCAACATCGCCCAGGTGGCGACCGCGGTGGCGCGCGGTGACCTGTCGCAGAAGATCACGGTGGACGCGCGCGGGGAGATCCTGGAGCTCAAGAACACGCTGAACACGATGGTGGACCAGCTGTCGTCGTTCGCCGAGGAGGTCACGCGGGTGGCCCGCGAGGTGGGCACCGAGGGCATCCTGGGCGGCCAGGCCGAGGTGCAGGGCGTCTCCGGCACCTGGAAGGACCTCACGCAGTCGGTCAACGGCATGGCGAACAACCTGACCCTCCAGGTGCGCAACATCGCCGAGGTCACCACCGCGGTCGCCAAGGGCGACCTGTCGAAGAAGATCACCGTCGACGCCAAGGGCGAGATCCTCGAACTGGTCACGACGGTCAACACGATGGTGGACCAGCTGTCGTCGTTCGCCGAGCAGGTGACGCGGGTGGCCCGTGAGGTGGGCACCGAGGGCATCCTGGGCGGTCAGGCGAACGTGCCGGGTGTCACGGGCATCTGGAAGGACCTGAGCGACAACGTCAACCTGATGGCCAAGAACCTGACCACCCAGGTGCGGAACATCTCCCAGGTGTCCGCCGCCGTCGCCAACGGCGACCTGACGCGGCAGGTCAGCATCGAGGCGCGCGGTGAGGTGGCGCAGCTCGCCGACACCATCAACATCATGGTGAAGACGCTGAGCGCGTTCGCCGAGCAGGTCACCAAGGTGGCCCGCGAGGTGGGCACGGACGGCATCCTGGGCGGCCAGGCGCAGGTGCCGGGTGTGGCGGGGACGTGGAAGGACCTCACCGAGTCGGTGAACCAGATGGCGTCCAACCTGACCGGCCAGGTGCGCAACATCGCCATGGTGACGACGGCCATCGCCAAGGGCGACCTGACGAAGAAGATCGACATCGACGCGCGCGGGGAGATCCTCGAGCTGAAGACCACCATCAACACGATGGTGGACCAGCTGTCGTCGTTCGCCGAGGAGGTCACCCGGGTGGCCCGCGAGGTGGGCACCGAGGGGCAGCTGGGTGGTCAGGCGCGCGTGCGCGACGTCGACGGCACCTGGCGGGACCTGACCGAGTCGGTGAACGAGATGGCCGGGAACCTGACCCGGCAGGTGCGGGCCATCGCGCGCGTGGCGACCGCGGTGACCCGCGGCGACCTGAACCTGAAGATCGACGTGGACGCGTCCGGGGAGATCCAGGAACTCCAGGACTACATCAACAAGATGATCGCCAACCTGCGCGACACCACGATCGCCAACAAGGAGCAGGACTGGCTCAAGGGCAATCTCGCCCGCATCTCGGCGCTGATGCAGGGCCGCCGCGACCTGGAGGACGTGGCCTCGCTGATCATGAGCGAGCTGACGCCGGTGGTGTCCGCGCAGCACGGCGCGTTCTTCCTCGCGATGCCGCTGGTCGACGGCGAGGACCTGAACGCCGCGGACGACGACCAGTTCGAGCTGCGCATGCTCGGCTCGTACGGCTACTCCATGGGGTCCATGCCGACGTCGTTCCGGCCCGGCGAGGGGCTCATCGGGACGGCCGCCCAGGAGAAGCGCACGATCCTGGTGGAGAAGGCGCCCAGCGGCTACCTGAAGATCTCCTCGGGGCTCGGGGAGGCCCCGCCGGCCCAGGTGATCGTGCTGCCGGTGCTGTTCGAGGGGAAGGTGCTCGGCGTCATCGAGCTGGCCTCGTTCACCCCGTTCACGCACATCCAGAAGGACTTCCTCAACCAGATCGCCGAGATGATCGCGACGAGCGTCAACACCATCTCGGTCAACACCAAGACCGAGCGGCTGCTCTCGCAGTCCCAGGAGCTGACCGAGCAACTGCGTGAGCGCTCGGCGGAGTTGGAGCAGCGGCAGAAGGCGCTCCAGGCGTCCAACGCCGAACTGGAGGAGAAGGCCGAGCTGTTGGCCCGGCAGAACCGCGACATCGAGGTGAAGAACACCGAGATCGAGGAGGCGCGGCAGGTCCTCGAGGAGCGCGCCGAGCAGCTCGCGGTCTCCATGCGCTACAAGAGCGAGTTCCTGGCCAACATGTCGCACGAGCTGCGCACGCCGCTCAACTCGCTGCTGATCCTGGCCAAGTTGCTCGCCGACAACGCGGAGGGGAACCTCTCCCCGAAGCAGGTCGAGTTCGCCGAGACCATCCACGGCGCCGGATCGGACCTGCTGCAGCTCATCAACGACATCCTCGACCTGTCGAAGGTCGAGGCGGGCAAGATGGACGTCTCCCCGACGCGCATCGCGCTGGTCCAGCTCGTGGACTACGTGGAGGCCACCTTCCGGCCGCTGACCGCGGAGAAGGGCCTGGACCTGTCGGTGCGGGTGTCGCCCGAGCTGCCGGCCACCCTGCACACCGACGAGCAGCGGTTGTTGCAGGTGCTGCGCAACCTGCTGTCCAACGCGGTGAAGTTCACCGACTCCGGATCGGTCGAGCTGGTCATCCGGCCCGCCCGCGACGACGTCCCGCAGGCCATTCGGGAGCAGTTGCTGGAGGCCGGTTCGCTGACCGATCCGGACGCGGACCTGATCGCGTTCTCGGTGAGCGACACGGGCATCGGCATCGCGGCCAGCAAGATGCGGGTGATCTTCGAGGCGTTCAAGCAGGCCGACGGCACCACCAGCCGCAAGTACGGCGGTACGGGACTGGGGCTGTCCATCTCGCGGGAGATCGCGCAGCTGCTCGGCGGTGAGATCCACGCGCAGAGCGAGCCGGGCCGCGGCTCGACGTTCACGCTGTACCTGCCGCTGCACCCGAGCGAGCTGCCGCCGCACGGCTACGCCCAGCCCATGCCGGCGCTGGAGGCGGGTGACCTGGTGGCGTCGGCCGAGGCCGCTCCGGCGGAGGCCGAGACGCCGGCGGAGGTGAGGTCGTACCGGGACGCCCAGAGCGGTCCGGCCGCGCTGTTCCGGCGCCGTCGCAGGATCACGCTGGAGCAGCGGCCCGCTCCGGAGCCCGAGCAGTGGTCCGGAGTGGAGCAGCAGGAGCAGGCGCCCCGGACGTCGAGCCGCGGCATCCGCTTCGGCGGGCAGAAGGTGCTGATCGTCGACGACGACATCCGCAACGTCTTCGCGCTCACCAGCGTCCTGGAACAGCACGGCCTGTCCGTGCTGTACGCGGAGAACGGCCGCGAGGGCATCGAGGTGCTGGAGCAGCACGACGACGTGGCGGTCGTCCTGATGGACATCATGATGCCCGAGATGGACGGGTACGCCACGACCACGGCGATCCGTCGGATGCCGCAGTTCGCCGGGCTCCCGATCATCGCGCTCACCGCGAAGGCGATGAAGGGCGACCGCGAGAAGGCGATCGAGTCGGGCGCCTCCGACTACGTGACCAAGCCGGTCGACCCCGATCACCTGCTGTCGGTGATGGACCAGTGGATGCGGGGGGAGTGAGACCGGGGGCGGGAGGGTGCGCGAGGCGGCGGGAGGCCTCGGCGTTCACCCGCTGTCGCCGACGTGGTGTGTGCGAAGTTGTGTAGAAGTGCGGGAATCGGGGAACCTTCTGGTCTCCCGCCGCGTTTCCGCTGTGTGCACAGTGACATCACGGTGACAGGGTGTGGTGACAGGCGGGGTGCGGCTACGATGACCGGCACAAGGACGGACGGCGCAAGGGAGTCGTCCCCTGGGGCGGTACCCACAGGTGCTTCCCCAGGTCCTGCGGACAGGGGAGGCCCCAAGCCGGGGCGAGGAGGGCGGGCCATGGTGCAGAAGGCCAAGATCCTCCTGGTCGATGACCGGCCGGAGAATCTGCTCGCGCTGGAGGCGATCCTCTCGGCGCTCGATCAGACGCTGGTGCGGGCATCGTCCGGGGAGGAAGCGCTCAAGGCACTGCTCACGGATGATTTCGCGGTCATCCTGCTGGACGTCCAGATGCCGGGCATGGACGGTTTCGAGACGGCCGCGCACATCAAGCGGCGGGAGCGGACCCGGGACATCCCGATCATCTTCCTCACCGCGATCAACCACGGCCCGCACCACACCTTCCGCGGATACGCGGCGGGCGCGGTCGACTACATCTCCAAGCCGTTCGACCCGTGGGTGCTGCGCGCGAAGGTCTCGGTCTTCGTCGAGCTGTACATGAAGAACTGCCAGCTGCGGGAGCAGGCGGCGCTGCTGCGTCTCCAGCTGGAGGGCGGCGAGAAGGACACCGCCGAGTCCACGGAGCCGGCGGGGCTGCTCGCCGAGCTCTCGGCGCGGCTCGCGGCCGTCGAGGAACAGGCCGAGGCGCTCACCAAGCAGCTCAACGACGAGTCGACCGACGCCGCCGCGGTGGCCACGGCCGCCCATCTGGAGCGGAAACTCACGGGATTGCGGCGGGCGCTGGACGCCCTGGAGCCCGGGACCGGCAGCGCGTCGTCGGTGCCGTCGCAGAACTGACGCCGGGGACACGGGCCTTGGCCGGCCACCCCGCGCGTCGTGGACGTGAGACCGCGTCAACTGCGCGTCAACGCCGCACCTCGACGAGCGCGACACGAACGGGTGAAGCATCCGTCGCGCGTGTCCCCTGCCGTCTCCACCGGTAACCTCACACCCATGGCCTCACGTCCCTCCGCAGCCAAGAAGCCGCCCGCGAAGAAGGCGGCCGCTTCCGGGAAGGCTCCGGCGAAGAAGGCCGTTGCCAAGAAGGCCCCAGCGAAGCGGGCTCCCGCCAAGAAGGCCCCGGCGAGGAAGCCCGCGCCGGCCCCGAGTCCGGGTCCGGCCAACGGTGTCTACCGGCTCGTGCGCGCCCTCTGGCTGGGCCTCGCGCACGCCGTGGGCGCCGTCTTCCGCGGCATAGGGCAGGGTGCCAGGAACCTCGACCCCGCGCACCGCAAGGACGGCCTGGCGCTGCTGCTGCTCGCCATCGCCCTGATCGTCGCCGCGGGCACCTGGGCGGACCTGGAGGGCCCCGTCGGCGACCTCGTGGAGATCCTGGTCACCGGGGCGTTCGGCCGGCTCGACCTGCTGGTGCCGATCCTGGTCACCGTCATCGCCGTGCGGTTCATCCGGCACCCGGAGAAGCCGGAGGCCAACGGACGGATCGTGATCGGTCTGTCCGCACTCGTGATCGGCGTGCTCGGACAGATCCACATCGGCTGCGGCTCGCCCGCGCGCAGCGGCGGCATGCAGGCCATAAGGGACGCCGGCGGCCTCATCGGCTGGAGCGCGGCCACCCCGCTGTCGTCGACCATGACCGACGTCCTCGCCGTGCCGCTGCTGGTACTGCTCACCGTCTTCGGTCTGCTGGTCGTCACCGCCACCCCGGTGAACGCCGTCCCGCAGCGCCTGCGCCAGCTCGGCGTGCGGCTCGGACTCGTCCGCGAACCCGAGCCGGAGGAGTTCGGCGAGGACGACGAGCGCTACGAGCAGCAGTGGCGCGAGTCGCTGCCCGCGAGCCGCCGCGGCCGGCGGCCGGCGCCCACGGAGTACGACCCGGACGGCGCGGAGCAGGAGGCGCTGTCCCGGCGCCGGGGCCGGCCCCGCAGGTCCGCGGCGCCGCAGCCCGCCATGGACCGGACCATGGACGCCGTGGACGTGGCCGCCGCCGCGGCCGCCGCGCTGGACGGCGCCGTGCTGCACGGGATGCCGCCCTCGCCGGTCGTCGCCGACCTCACCCAGGGCGTGAGCACCGGCGACCGCGAACCGACCGCACCGGCACCGGTCCCGGCCGCGCGCGCACGGCAGGAGAAGCCGGGGGCGGACGGGCCCAAGCAGGACAGGCCGCCGGCCGGCGTCCTGGACATGACCAAGGAGCCGCCCCGCGAGCCCCGGGACCTGCCCGCCCGCGCGGAGCAGCTCCGGCTCTCCGGTGACATCACCTACTCCCTGCCCTCCCTCGACCTGCTCCACCGCGGCGGTCCCGGCAAGGCGCGCAGCGCCGCCAACGACGTCGTGGTGGACGCGCTGCGGAAGGTCTTCACGGAGTTCAAGGTGGACGCCGCCGTCACCGGGTTCACCCGCGGCCCGACGGTCACCCGCTACGTGGTGGAGCTCGGCCCGGCGGTGAAGGTCGAGCGGGTGACCGCGCTGACCAAGAACATCGCGTACGCCGTCGCCAGCCCGGACGTGCGGATCATCAGCCCGATCCCCGGGAAGTCCGCGGTGGGCATCGAGATCCCCAACACCGACCGGGAGATGGTCAACCTCGGTGACGTACTGCGGCTCGCGGAGTCCGCCGAGGACGACGACCCGATGCTGGTCGCCTTCGGCAAGGACGTCGAGGGCGGCTACGTCATGGACTCGCTGGCCAAGATGCCGCACATGCTGGTCGCCGGCGCCACCGGCTCCGGCAAGTCGTCCTGCATCAACTGCCTGATCACCTCGATCATGATGCGGGCGACCCCGGAGGACGTCCGGATGATCCTGGTCGACCCCAAGCGCGTGGAGCTGACGGCGTACGAGGGCATTCCGCACCTGATCACGCCGATCATCACCAACCCCAAGCGGGCCGCCGAGGCGCTGCAGTGGGTCGTGCGCGAGATGGACCTGCGCTACGACGACCTCGCGGCCTACGGCTACCGGCACATCGACGACTTCAACCGCGCGGTGCGCGAGGGCAAGGTCGAGCCGCCCGAGGGCAGCGAGCGGGAGCTCCAGCCGTACCCCTACCTGCTGGTGATCGTCGACGAGCTGGCCGACCTGATGATGGTCGCCCCGCGCGACGTCGAGGACGCCATCGTGCGGATCACGCAGCTCGCGCGGGCGGCCGGCATCCACCTGGTGCTCGCCACACAGCGCCCGTCGGTCGACGTGGTCACCGGTCTGATCAAGGCGAACGTGCCGTCCCGGCTGGCGTTCGCCACCTCCTCGCTCGCGGACTCGCGCGTCATCCTCGACCAGCCCGGCGCCGAGAAGCTGATCGGCAAGGGCGACGGGCTGTTCCTGCCGATGGGGGCGAACAAACCGACGCGTCTGCAGGGCGCGTTCGTGACCGAGGAGGAGGTCGCGGCCGTCGTCCGGCACTGCAAGGAACAGATGGCGCCCGTCTTCCGGGACGACGTCACCGTCGGGAGCAAGCAGAAGAAGGAGATCGACGAGGACATCGGCGACGACCTCGACCTGCTGTGCCAGGCGGCCGAGCTGGTCGTCTCCACCCAGTTCGGGTCGACGTCCATGCTCCAGCGCAAGCTGCGCGTCGGCTTCGCCAAGGCGGGCCGGCTGATGGACCTCATGGAGTCCAGGAACATCGTCGGGCCGAGCGAGGGCTCGAAGGCTCGTGACGTTCTTGTGAAGCCTGACGAACTGGACGGCGTGCTCGCGCTGATCCGGGGGGAGTCTGAAGGGTAGGCGAACGGGAGGCGGTCGTCGCCCCCGGACATCCGGGAGGGCGATCGTGACCCACCCGTTAGGGACCACCGGGCAACTGTTCCCCGTCGGCGCACGTCAAGTTGAGCGAAGCGACACACTGCAGTCCCACCATCGGGATGTCGGGCCATACCGATGGCGTACAAAGTCCGACCGCCCGGTTGCCCCACCCTCTCGTACCCCTCCTAGACTGAACCTCCAGCACAGGCGGCTACACGCTCGAAAGGCGCCCCCGTGTCCATCGGCAACTCCCCTGAAGACGAGCGTCCCTTCGAAGACGTTTCCGAGGAAGCCCGCCCCTCCGTCTCCGTCGGCCGAGCGCTGCAGCAGGCGCGCGTCGCCGCCGGGCTCACCGTCGACGACGTCAGCGCCGCCACGCGCGTCCGGGTCGCCATCGTGCGCGCCATCGAGGCGGACGACTTCACGCCCTGCGGCGGCGACGTCTACGCGCGCGGGCACATCCGGACCCTGGCCAGGGCCGTGGACCTCGACCCGGCCCCGCTGATCAGCCAGTACGAGGCCGAGCACGGCGGCGGACGTCCGGCCCCGACCCCGGCCGCCCCGCTCTTCGAGGCGGAGCGCATCCGTCCGGAGCGTCGCGGACCCAACTGGACCGCGGCCATGGTCGCCGCGATCGTCGTCGTGATCGGCTTCGTCGGTTTCACGGTGGTCAAGGGCGGTGACGACGGCGCCAAGGAGAACGTCGCCGAGGGCACCGAGCCCGCCGAGTCGGCCTCGCCCACCCCCACGTCCGAGAAGACCGTCGTCCCCGAGCCGGAGCCGTCGGACAGCGCCATCGCCGCCGCGCCGCAGGACAAGGTGACGGTCAAGGTCAGCGCCGCCGACGGACGCAGCTGGATCTCCGCCAAGGACCACAACGGCCGGCTGCTGTTCGACGGACTGCTCAAGCAGGGCGATTCCAGGACCTTCCAGGACAGCTCCGAGGTCAATCTGGTCCTCGGCGACGCCGGCGCGATCGACCTGTTCGTGAACGGAAAGAAGATCGAGGACGACTGGCAGCCGGGCGCCGTCGAGCGCCTGACCTACACCAAGGGCGACCCGCAGGCCGGATGATCCGGCCCAAAGGGTGCTTCGTCGACGGGGTTGGCCATGATCGGCCAACCCCGTCGACGTGGGGCCTCAGCGGGACGAAGTAGTCTTGAGCCCATGCCTGAACGCCGTACCGTCGCACTCGTCACCCTTGGCTGCGCCCGTAACGAGGTGGACTCGGAGGAGCTCGCAGGCCGTTTGGAGGCGGACGGCTGGCAGCTCGTGGAGGACGCCGAGGAAGCGGACGTCGCCGTCGTCAACACCTGTGGTTTCGTCGAGGCCGCCAAGAAGGACTCGGTCGACGCCCTCCTGGAGGCAAACGACCTCAAGGGACACGGAAGAACCCAGGCCGTCGTGGCGGTGGGCTGCATGGCCGAGCGGTACGGCAAGGAACTCGCCGAGGCGCTCCCCGAGGCCGACGGCGTGCTCGGCTTCGACGACTACGCCGACATCTCCGACCGCCTCCAGACCATCCTGAACGGCGGCATCCACGCCTCCCACACCCCGCGCGACCGGCGCAAGCTGCTGCCGATCAGCCCGGCCGAGCGGCAGGACTCGGCCGCCGCCGTCGCCCTTCCGGGACACGGCCCGGCGGACCTGCCCGACGGCCTCGCCCCGGCGTCCGGCCCCCGCGCGCCGCTGCGCCGACGGCTGGACGGCGCCCCGGTCGCCTCGGTGAAGCTCGCCTCCGGCTGCGACCGGCGCTGCTCCTTCTGCGCCATCCCCTCCTTCCGCGGCTCCTTCATCTCGCGCCGCCCCAGCGACGTGCTGAACGAGACCCGCTGGCTGGCCGAACAGGGCGTCAAGGAGGTCATGCTGGTCTCCGAGAACAACACCTCCTACGGCAAGGACCTGGGCGACATCCGCCTGCTGGAGTCCCTGCTGCCCGAGCTGGCCGAGGTCGACGGCCTCGAGCGGGTGCGGGTCAGCTACCTCCAGCCGGCCGAGATGCGGCCCGGCCTGATCGACGTGCTGACCTCCACCCCGAAGGTCGCCCCGTACTTCGACCTGTCCTTCCAGCACTCCGCGCCCGACGTGCTGCGCGCGATGCGCCGCTTCGGCGACACCGACCGGTTCCTGGAGCTGCTCGACACCATCCGGAGCAAGGCGCCCCAGGCAGGTGTGCGCTCCAACTTCATCGTCGGCTTCCCCGGCGAGTCCGCGGCCGACCTCGCCGAGCTGGAGCGGTTCCTGAACCACGCGCGGCTGGACGCCATCGGCGTCTTCGGCTACTCCGACGAGGAGGGCACCGAGGCGGCGACGTACGACCGCAAGCTGGACGAGGAGGTCGTCGCCGAGCGGCTGGCCCGCGTCTCGCGGCTGGCCGAGGAACTGGTCTCGCAGCGCGCCGAGGAGCGGATCGGCGAGACCGTGCACGTGCTGGTGGAGTCCGTCGACGAGACGGAGGGCGTGCACGGCCGGGCGGCGCACCAGGCCCCCGAGACGGACGGCCAGGTGCTGCTCACGAGCGGCGAGGGACTGAGCGTCGGCCGTATGGTCGAGGCGAAGGTGGTCGGCACGGAAGGTGTCGACCTGGTGGCCGAGCCGCTGTTCCAGGGTTCGCTCGCGTGCGGTGAGGAGGCGGGCAGATGACGGGTGTCCCGGCATCGGCGGCGGGAGGCCCCTCCGGTACGAGGAGGGTGGTGGGCGCCGGCCCCGGAGGGCCGGTGCCGGGCCGCGCGGCGCGGGAGGCCCGGGGCCCGGCTCAGGGGCCGGCGGACGGTGGCCCGGCGCGTCGCGGTCCGTCCGGCCGTGCTCCGGGCGGTGCCGAGTCCCACGGCGACGAGGCCGTCGCGACGGCGGGGGGCGGACCCGGCGGCGGAGCCCTCGCCGAGGACGGCACGCGGCACCCGCGCGGCGCGAAGATCGCGGCGGCGGCCGTCAACCAGGCCAGCGTCTGGAACATCGCCAACCTGCTGACCATGCTCCGGCTGCTCCTGGTGCCGGCGTTCGTGGCGCTGATGCTCGCCGACGGCGGATACGACCCGGCGTGGCGGTCGTTCGCCTGGGCGGCCTTCGCCATCGCCATGATCACCGACCTGTTCGACGGTCACCTGGCGCGCACGTACAACCTCGTCACCGACTTCGGGAAGATCGCCGACCCCATCGCCGACAAGGCGATCATGGGGGCGGCGCTGATCTGTCTCTCCTCGTTGGGCGATCTCCCGTGGTGGGTCACCGGAGTCATCCTCGGCCGGGAACTCGGCGTCACCCTGCTGCGTTTCCTGGTCATCCGCTACGGCGTGATCCCGGCCAGCCGAGGGGGCAAGCTCAAGACCCTCACCCAGGGCATCGCCGTCGGCATGTACGTGCTGGCGTTGACGGGGTGGCTGGCCACGCTGCGGTGGTGGGTGATGGCCGCGGCGGTCGTGCTGACCGTGGCGACCGGACTCGACTACGTGAAACAGGCCATTGTGCTGCGCAGGCGGGGAATCGCCGAGCGCGCGGCGGCGTTGGAGGAGACGGAAGCGTGAGTTCCGAGGCCGCCGAGGTGGTGCGACTACTCACCGTGAACGGCGGAACGCTCGCCGTCGCCGAGTCGCTGACCGGTGGCCTGGTGGCGGCGGAGATCACTTCGGTCCCCGGGGCGTCCAAGGTCTTCCGGGGCTCGGTGACGGCGTACGCCACCGCGCTCAAGCGGGAACTGCTCGGTGTGGACGCCACTCTGCTGGCGCAGCGCGGAGCGGTGGATCCGCAGGTGGCGGCCCAGATGGCGGCCGGCGTCCGCGCGGCGCTCGGTGCCGACTGGGGCATCGCCACCACGGGGGTGGCCGGTCCCGACCCCCAGGACGGCCAGGCGGTCGGCACGGTTTTCGTGGCCGTGGACGGCCCTCCGGGGGCGGGCACGGGTTCCGCCCGCGGCGGAAAAGTGGAGCATCTGCGGTTGAACGGCGACCGTGCGGAAATTCGTATGGAGAGTGTACGGAGCGTACTCGCACTGCTCCTGACGGAGCTTGCGGGCGAACAGACCGGGAATGAGCGGGCACAGGATACGGAACGGAACGGGGGGTTTTGATGTTTGCAGCCCTGAGTGAACACGACATCGCTCCCCGCACGGCCGCGGCGCAAGGCGGTACGGTGGGGCGAGAAGGATGCGGCTACGCGGTCCGAGGAGGGAGCCACCGATGATTCTGCTCCGTCGCCTGCTGGGTGACGTGCTGCGTCGGCAGCGCCAACGCCAGGGCCGTACTCTGCGCGAAGTCTCCTCGTCCGCCCGAGTCTCACTCGGCTATCTCTCCGAGGTGGAGCGGGGGCAGAAGGAGGCTTCCTCCGAGCTGCTCTCCGCCATCTGCGACGCGCTGGACGTACGGATGTCCGAGCTCATGCGGGAAGTGAGCGACGAGCTCGCTCTCGCCGAACTGGCCCAGTCCGCTGCAGCGACCCCCAGCGAGCCCGTGCCCAGGCCGGTTCGTCCGATGCTGGGTTCCGTCTCGGTGACCGGTGTGCCACCGGAACGGGTGACCATCAAGGCACCCGCCGAGGCGGTGGACGTCGTCGCCGCGTGAGCCCGGTGCTCCGCGCGCGTGGCGGGAAGGTGTGAGATGCCCCGGTAGGGGCCCTTCCGGGAGATCCGGAGGGGTGCCGCCGGGGTTTTCGCATGCGCGGGCCTCCCCGGTGCGTTTGCCGCTGCCGTGCGTGGCGGTCATCGTGGAGGGACGAGGCGGGGGGTCAGCCACGGAGGTGCGGATGTACGTCGTGAAGAGCCCGTTGTCCGACGCGAGCCTGAAGACCGTGTCCGAGGCGCTCCAGGGCGCCCTGGTCGATCTGGTCGATCTCGCCCTGGTGGCCAAGCAGATCCACTGGAACGTGGTCGGGCCGCGCTTCCGCTCCGTCCACCTCCAGCTCGACGAGGTCGTGACGCTGGCGCGCACCCACTCCGACACCGTGGCGGAGCGCGCCGCGGCGCTGGGGGTCTCGCCCGACGGACGCGCCGCGACGGTGGCCGTGGGCAGCGGGATCGGGGTGACGCCCGAGGGCTGGGTCGACGACACGGCCGCGGTGGGTGCGCTCGTGGAGGCGCTGGGCGCGGTGATCGCCCGTATGCGGGAGCGGGTCACGGCGACCGACGAACCGGACCCGGTGAGCCAGGACATCCTGATCGCGATCACCGCGGACCTGGAGAAACAGCACTGGATGTTCCAGGCCGAGAACGGGTGACGTGGCCCTGGAGGGTCGTGGGGCCCTCGGGGAGCGGTCCGGGGCCCGGGGCGCGCCCGTGTGCCCTGGGCGCGCCCCCTGCGCGGGGGCTCTCACGGCCCCGGCCCGGGAGTGGACGCCGTGACGGCGGGGCGGGTGGTGCGTCGGTGGGCCGCTCTGGGATGCGGGGCGCTGTGGTGGTGGGCGATGGGACGACTGCTGCTGGCGCCCGGTGCCGGGGCGGTGGAAGGGGCGGTCGTGGCCGGAGGGTGGGGGCTCGGCCTGCTGCCGGTGCACTGCGTGCCCAAGACGCGGGCGGAAGGGGCGCTGGCGGCGGGGCGGTGGCGGCGGGCCTGGCGCTCGGGCCGGAGGGCCCGTGTGCGGTCAGCGGACGGTTCGGGGGAGACCCCCGGATGAGCGCGCGGGAGCCGGGCCCGGCTGACAGGTGGGGCACCAGTACGTGGGGCGCTCACGGGAGCCGTCGCCCTGGTCGGCGAGACGGATCGGGGTGCGGCAGCGCAGACAGGGGCGGCGGGCGCGACCGTACACGAACAGGTCCTGGCCGCGGCGGCCCGTGGTGTTGCGGACCGGGCGCTCACGGTTGAACTCCAGCAGCTTCCTGGCGAGCCCGGGCAGCTTCGCGGACCGGTCGGCGGGCAGCTCGCCCACGGGGAGCCAGGGGGTGACGCCGAGGAGGAAGCAGAGCTCGCTCTTGAAGATGTTGCCGATGCCCGCGAGGTTGCGCTGGTCCAGCAGGGCCTCGCCGAGGGGGCGGGCCGGGTCCTTCAGGAGGTTGGCCAGCGCGAGGTCGGGGTCCCAGTCCGGGCCGAGGAGGTCGGGGCCGAGGTGGCCGACCGCGCGGTCCTCGTCGGCGGTGCGCAGCAGCTCCAGGACGGGCAGCCGGTAGCCGACGGCCGTGCGGTCGGCGTTGCCGAGGACGGCGCGGATCTGGTGGGCGGGCCCGCCGTCCCAGCGCTGCCCGTGCGGGTAGACCCGCCAGGAGCCGTCCATCCTGAGGTGCGAGTGCAGGGTCAGGCCGCCTTCGACGCGGGTCAGCAGGTGTTTGCCGCGCGGGGTGACGTCCAGCACGGTGCGGCCGGTGAGGTCGGCCGTGGCGAGCCTCGGCACCCTGAGGTCGCTGCGGGTCAGCATCCGGCCGGCCAGGGCGTCCTGCAGCCGCCGCGCGGCCTGCCAGACCGTGTCTCCTTCGGGCATGCGTCAAGGGTGGCATGCCGGGCGGCCGGAGTGCTCGGGCGGGAGAGCTCCGGCGTCGGCTCAGGCGCGCAGCCGCAGCCCCCTGGGGGTGGCGACGAAGCCGGCCGTCTCCAGGAGGGTGCCCAGGGGGGAGGTCAGTGCCGGGGCGCCGTTGACGCGCTCCACCGTGACCGTGCCGAGGGAGCCCGCGCGGGCGGCCGCGGCGAGGGCTTCGGCGGCGGCCGGCAGACGCGGGTCGTCGGCGGGTTCGCCGTCGGGGGCGGCGGGCCAGGCCAGCAGCGTCTTGCCGCCGCGCTCCATGTAGAGCGTCAGTTCACCGTCCACCAGCACCACCAGGGAGCCCGCCTTGCGGCCGGGTTTGTGCCCGGCACCGGCCGGCGGCTCGGGCCAGTCCAGAGCGGCGCCGTAGGCGTTCGCCGGGTCGGCGGCGGCCAGGACCACGGCGCGCCCTCCGCGGTCCGTACCGGTACGACGGCCGGTGAAGGGGTCGTACGCGGAACGCCCGCCGTTCCGCCGGGGCGGCGGAGGGGACTGCGGGGCCAGGTCGCGGGGGGAGAGGTGGTCACCCGGTGAGAGACGGGCGTACGGGCCGGGGAAGCCGTCGTGGTCCGGGGCGGTCCCGAAGGGGTCGGGGCCGTCGCCGAAGGGGCCGGGCGCGGGCGGGAGGCCGTCGCCCCGCTCGCGGGCGTTGGCCGCCGCGCGGAGGCGGTCCACGGCCCCGTCCATCGCGAACTGGGCCGCGCCCAGGCCCTCCACCACGTAGCCGCGACGCGCCTGCCCCGTCTCCTCGAAGGCGGCCAGCACGCGGTACACCGCCGAGAAGCCGCCCTCGACGCCTTCCGCGGAGACGGCGCCCCGGGTCACCACGCCGTGCCGGTCGAGCAGGGTGCGGGCCAGCGCGTGGGCACGGACCGTGGCGTCGCTGTCCCGGTCAGGGAGCAGGGACCAGCGGCCGGCGACGGTCGGCGGGCCGGTGCGGGAGGCACCGCGGGCGGACGCCGCGAGCGAACCGTAGCGTCCGCGCGGGACCGGGCGCTTCGCGCGGTGTGCCGTGGAGCCCGCCGTGCGGCCCGAGCCCAGCAGGGAACGCATGGGGGTGAGCGTGTCGTTGGTCAGCCGCCCGGACCAGGTGAGGTCCCACAGGGCGTCGGCCAGCTGGGGATCGCCGGCCTCGGGGTGGGTGGTGGCGCGCACCCGGTCGGCGATCTGGCGGAAGAACAGGCCGTAGCCGCCGGAGAGGGCGTCCAGGACGGACCGGTGGAGCGCGGTGAGCTCCAGGGGGTGCGGGGGCGGCAGCAGCAGCGGGGCCGCGTCCGCGAGGTAGAGGGAGACCCAGCCGTCCTTCCCGGGGAGCGAGCCGGCCCCCGCCCACACCACCTCCCCGGCGGCCGTCAGCTCGTCCAGCATCGCCGGGGCGTAGTCCGCCACCCGGGACGGCAGGACCAGCTTCTCCAGGGCGGACGCGGGCACGGACGCGCCCTGCAACTGTTCGACGGCGCGCACCAGGCCGTCGACGCCGCGCAGGGAGTGCCCCTTGCCGACGTGCTGCCACTGGGGGAGGAACTGGGCGAGCGCGGGCGGCGGCACCGGCTCCAGCTCGTGCCGCAGCGCGGCCAGGGAACGGCGGCGCAGCCGGCGCAGTACGGTCGCGTCGCACCACTCCTGTCCGATCCCGGCCGGATGGAACTCGCCCTGGACGACCCGGCCCGCCGCCGAGAGCCGCTGCAGGGCACCCTCGGTGACCGCCGCGCCCAGCCCGAAGCGGACCGCCGCGGTGGCCGACGTGAACGGGCCGTGGGTGCGCGCGTACCGGGCGAGGAGGTCGCCGAGGGGGTCCTTGACCGGCTCGGTGAACGCCTCGGGAACACCGACCGGGAGCGCCGTGCCCAGCGCGTCGCGCAGCCGGCCGGCGTCCTCGATCGCCGCCCAGTGGTCGGCGCCCGCGATCCGCACCCGGATGGCGCGCCGCGCCGAGGCGAGCTCCCGCGCCCACTGCGGTTCGGCTCCTCGCTCGGCGAGTTCGGCGTCGGTGAGCGGGCCCAGCAGCCGCAGCAGGTCGGCCACGCCCTCCGCGTCCTTGACCCGCCGGTCCTCGGTGAGCCACTGCAGCTCGCGCTCCAGCTCGGTGAGCACCTCCGCGTCGAGCAGCTCGCGCAGCTCGGCCTGGCCGAGCAGCTCGGCCAGCAGCCGCGAGTCCAGCGACAGGGCGGCGGCGCGGCGCTCGGCGAGCGGGGAGTCGCCCTCGTACAGGAACTGGGCGACGTACCCGAAGAGGAGGGAGCGGGCGAAGGGGGACGGTTCGGGGGTGGTGACCTCGACCAGGCGCACCCTGCGGGACTCCAGGTCGCCCATCAGCTCGACGAGCCCGGGCACGTCGAAGACGTCCTGGAGGCACTCGCGGACCGCTTCCAGGACGATCGGGAACGAACCGAACTCCCCGGCCACCTGGAGCAGTTGCGAGGCACGCTGACGCTGCTGCCACAGCGGTGTGCGCCGGCCGGGGCTGCGGCGCGGCAGCAGCAGCGCGCGGGCGGCGCACTCGCGGAACCGGGACGCGAACAGCGCCGAGCCGCCCACCTGGTCGGTGACGACCTGATCGACCTCGCCCTTGTCGAAGACGACGTCGGCCGCGCCCACCGGTGCCCGGTCCGCGTCGTACTCCGCGCCGGCCCTCACCGGCTCCTGGTCGAGCAGGTCGAGGCCCATCAGGTCGGCGTCCGGCAGCCGCAGCACGATGCCGTCGTCGGCGTGCATCACCTGGGCGTCCATGCCGTACCGCTCGGACAGGCGGGCGCCGAGCGCCAGCGCCCACGGGGCGTGCACCTGGGCGCCGAACGGGGAGTGCACGACCACCCGCCAGTCACCGAGCTCGTCGCGGAAGCGTTCCACCACGATGGTGCGGTCGTCGGGGACGTGGCCGCAGGCCTCGCGCTGTTCGCCGAGGTAGGACAGCACGTTGTCCGCGGCCCGGGCGTCGAGGCCCGCCGCGCGCAGCCGCAGCCGGGCGTCCTCCTCGGACAGCGCGCCCACCTCGCGCAGGAACGCGCCCACCGCGCGGCCGAGCTCCAGCGGGCGGCCCAGCTGGTCGCCCTTCCAGAACGGCAGCCGGCCCGGTACGCCCGGCGCCGGGGAGACCAGGACCCGGTCGCGGGTGATGTCCTCGATGCGCCAGGAACTGGTGCCCAGCGTGAAGACGTCGCCCACCCGGGACTCGTAGACCATCTCCTCGTCCAGCTCGCCGACCCGCCCGCCGCCCTTCTTGGGGTCGGAGCCCGCCAGGAACACCCCGAAGAGGCCGCGGTCGGGGATCGTGCCCCCGGAGGTGACGGCCAGACGCTGGGCGCCAGGGCGGCCGGTGATCCCGCCCGTGACCCGGTCCCACACCACGCGCGGGCGCAGCTCCGCGAACGCGTCGGACGGGTAGCGGCCGGCGAGCATGTCCAGGACGCCCGTGAAGGCGGACTCGGGCAGGGAGGCGAAGGGCGCCGCGCGGCGGACCAGGGCGAGCAGGTCGTCGAACTGCCAGGTGTCCATGGCCGTCATGGCGACGAGCTGCTGCGCCAGGACGTCGAGGGGGTTGGCGGGGACCCTGAGGGCCTCGATGGCCCCCGTGCGCATGCGCTCGGTGACCACCGCCGCCTGCACCAGGTCGCCCCGGTACTTCGGGAACACCACACCTGTGGAGACCGCGCCCACCTGGTGCCCCGCGCGGCCGACGCGCTGGAGCCCGGAGGCGACCGACGGCGGGGACTCGACCTGGACCACCAGGTCGACGGCGCCCATGTCGATCCCCAGCTCCAGGCTGGAGGTGGCGACCACCGCGGGCAGCCGGCCCGCCTTGAGGTCCTCCTCGACCAGGGCGCGCTGCTCCTTGGAGACCGATCCGTGGTGGGCGCGCGCGATGACCGCGGGCGCGCCCCGGGCGACCCCGGAGCCGCCCATCAGCTCGGCGGGGGAGTGGCGCTCGTCCAGGGGCTCGCCGGTGGCCCGCTCGTGGGCGATCTCGTTGAGCCGGTTGCACAGCCGCTCGGCGAGGCGGCGGGAGTTCGCGAACACGATGGTCGAGCGGTGCGCCTGCACCAGGTCGGCGATCCGCTCCTCGACGTGCGGCCAGATCGACGGGCGCTCGGCGCCCTCCGAGCCGTCGGCGACCGGGGAGCCGCCCAGCTCGCCCAGGTCCTCGACCGGCACCACCACGGACAGGTCGAACTCCTTGCCGGACTCCGGCTGCACGATCTCCACCCTGCGGCGCGGGGAGAGGAACCGGGCGACCTCGTCGACCGGGCGCACCGTCGCCGACAGGCCGATGCGGCGGGCCGGGCGGGGCAGCAGCTCGTCCAGCCGCTCCAGGGTGAGCGCGAGGTGCGCGCCGCGCTTGGTGCCGGCGACCGCGTGCACCTCGTCCAGGATCACCGTCTCCACGCCCGTCAGCGCGTCGCGCGCGGCCGACGTCAGCATCAGGAACAGGGACTCGGGCGTGGTGATCAGGATGTCCGGCGGCCGGGTGGCCAGGGCGCGCCGCTCCGCGGGCGGGGTGTCGCCCGAGCGGATGCCCACCTTCACCTCGGGCTCGGGCAGCCCCAGGCGCACCGACTCCTGGCGGATGCCGGTCAGCGGACTGCGGAGGTTGCGCTCGACGTCGACCGCCAGGGCCTTCAACGGCGAGACGTACAGCACCCGGCAGCGCTTCCTGGGGTCGGCGGGCGGCGGCGTGGAGGCCAGCCGGTCCAGGGCCGCGAGGAAGGCGGCCAGGGTCTTCCCGGAACCGGTGGGGGCGACCACCAGCACGTCCGAGCCCTCCCCGATGGCCGACCACGCGCCGGCCTGGGCGGCGGTGGGCGCGGAGAACGCCCCCGTGAACCAGCCGCGGGTCGCGGGGGAGAAGCCGTCCAGGGCTTGGTGCGGATCACTGACCATGCGTCCATCGTGCACCCGGCCACTGACAATCGGGCCGGGCCGGGCCGGGAAGGCGGGGCGCCGGGGCCGCGTGACAATGGCCGCATGGCGGAATCGGGCGGAGAGCGGGCGCGGCACTGGCAGTACGACGAACTGCCCGGCGTCGACCTGCTGCGCGCCCGCTACATACGGAAGACGTTCGTCCGGCACACCCACGAGCACTTCGTGATCGCGGCCATCGCCGACGGGGTCGAGGTCTTCCACCACGGCGGGGGCGACCAGTACGCGGGCGCCGGGGCCCTCGCCCTGGTGAACCCCGACACCCCGCACACCGGCCGGGCGGGCGTCCCCGAGGGCTGGCGGTACGGGGCGGTGTACCCGTCGCCCGAGGTGGTGGCCGCCATCGCCGCCGAGACCACCACGCTGCGCGGCACCCCGGGATTCGTGACGCCGGTGCTCGACGACCCGTACACCGTCCACCTGGTGCACCAGGTGCTGCGGGCCACCGACGAGGGCAACGCGCTCGCCGCCGACACCCTGCTCCGGGTGGTGGTGACCCGGCTGCTGCGGCTGAACGGCGGGACGCTGCCACGGCGCGAGGTGCGCACGGCGGGGGCCCGGACCGCGGCACGCGCGCGTGCCGTGCTGGAGGAGCGGATGGCCGATCCGCCGACCCTGGAGCGGCTCGCCGGTGAACTGGGCGGCAGTCCGTTCGCGCTGCTGCGTGCCTTCCGGGACGCCTACGGGATGCCGCCGCACACCTGGCTGACCGACGCGCGCGTGCGGCGGGCGCGCCGGCTGCTGGACGCGGGGACGCCGCCGTCGGAGGCGGCCGTCGCGGTCGGGTTCACCGACCAGTCGCACCTGACCCGGCACTTCGGCCGGATCGTCGGCGTGCCGCCGGGGGCGTACCAGCGCGAGCGCAAGAACGTACAAGACGCGCGGGGCGGTCCGCCCGTACCGTGCGGTGCGTGGCAGTGGAACGGACAACAGAGCACGCAGACATACGGGACGGCGGCGGAGGCGAACCGGACGGCGCCGTCGTGCGGGACGCCCTGGGCGTCGGCATCGCCGTCGGACTCTCCGGTTTCGCCTTCGGCGTGACCTCGGCGGGCAGCGGGCTCACCCTGCTCCAGACCTGTGCGCTCAGCCTGCTGGTGTTCACCGGTGCCTCCCAGTTCGCACTGGTGGGGGCGCTGGCGGCGGGCGGGAGCCCCTTCACGGCCGCCGCGGGGGCGTTCTTCCTCGGGGTGCGCAACGCCTTCTACGGGCTGCGGCTGTCGCAGGTGCTGGCGCTGCCCCGCGCGGTGCGACCGTTCGCCGCGCAGTGGGTCATCGACGAGACGACGGCCGTCTCGCTCGCCCAGCACACCCGGCGCGGCGCGCGCATCGGGTTCCTGGTGACCGGGCTCAGCCTCTACGTCCTGTGGAACCTCACCACGCTGCTCGGCGCGCTGGGCGCCGAGGCGATCGGCGACACCGACGCGTGGGGGCTGGACGCGGCCGGGCCCGCGGTCTTCCTGGCGCTGCTCGCGCCGATGCTGCGGACCGGCACCGAGCGGACCGTCGCCGGGCTCGCCGTCCTCCTGGGACTGGGGCTGCTGCCCGTGCTGCCGGCCGGCGTGCCGGTCCTGGTGGCCGCGCTCGCGGCACCGGCCGTCCTGTGGGCCCGGGGCCGCGGGAGCGCCTCGCGCGGTGACACGGTGGAGGGAGACCGTTGAACATCTGGATCGCGATCGGTGTGACCGCCCTCGGCTGCTACGCCGTCAAGCTCGTGGGGCTGCTGGTGCCCGCCGGGGTCCTCGAACGGCCCCTCGTCAGGCGCCTCGCCGCGCTCCTCCCGGTCGCCCTGCTCGCCGCCCTGACGGCCCAGCAGACCTTCTCGGACGGTCGGGACCTGCTCCTGGACGCCCGCGCGGCCGGGCTGGGGGCGGCCGCCGTGGCGCTGATCCTCCGTGCTCCGTTCCTGCTGGTGGTCGGGGCGGCCGTCGCCGTGACGGCGGGGGTGCGGGCGCTGGGCGGCTGAGACGGCGGGCGCGGCGCCCGGCGGTGCCGCACCGGGGACGGCGGGCGGCTCCGGCGCCGGCCGTGGGCCCGGCCGCGGGCGGGGAACGGTGCCGGCGGGCGCCCCGGCCCGGGGCCGCTTCCGCAGGCGGGATACTGGGTGCATGCGGTTGACGGTTTTCTGGGAGCGGATGACGGAGCACTTCGGTGCGGGCTACGCCGACACCTTCGCACGCGACCATGTCATGTCCGAGCTCGGCGGGCGCACCGTGCACGAGGCGCTGGCGGCCGGCCGGGACGCCAAGGACGTCTGGCAGGTGGTCTGCGCGGTGATGGACGTCCCCGCGGAGAAGCGCTGACCGTCACGGAGCCCGACGGCGAGCGCACGGCCACGGCAGGCGTGGGCGAGACTTGATCCGTGGCACCCACTGACGAGACCGGGCCGGCGGCCCAGCACCCCTCCACGCCCGGCGCGCCGCCGCCCGCCGGGCCTCTGTCGTCCCCCGTGACCGGGCAGGGCGCCCGCATGCCGCGCTGGCTGCCGCGCGCCATGGTGCTCGCCCTCGCGCTGTTCGCCGTGTTCCAGCTGGGCAGCTGGGTCTTCCACCAGCTCATCGGTCTGCTGATCAACGTCCTCATCGCGTTCTTCCTGGCGCTCGCCGTCGAGCCCGCGGTGAGCTGGATGGCCGCCCGCGGGGTGCGCCGGGGCCTGGGCACCTTCCTCGTCTTCCTGGGCGTGCTGATCGCCGCGGCGGGCTTCGTCACGCTGCTCGGGTCCATGCTGGCGGGACAGATCATCAAGATCGTCGAGGACTTCCCGGAGTACCTCGACTCCGTGATCAACTGGATCAACACGCACTTCCACACCGAGCTGCGGCGCGTGGACATCCAGGAGGGCCTGCTGCGCTCCGACTGGCTGCGCAACTACGTCCAGAACAGCGCCACCGGTGTCCTGGACGTGTCCGCGCAGGTCCTCGGCGGTCTCTTCCAGCTGCTGACCGTCGGTCTGTTCTCGTTCTACTTCGCCGCCGACGGCCCGCGGCTGCGGCGCACCGTCTGCTCCCTGCTGCCGCCCGCCCGGCAGGCCGAGGTGCTGCGCGCGTGGGAGATCGCCGTGAACAAGACGGGCGGCTACCTCTACTCGCGCGGGCTGATGGCCCTGGTCTCCGGCCTGGCGCACTACGTCCTGCTGGAGTTCCTCGAGGTGCCCTACGCGCCCGTCCTCGCCGTGTGGGTGGGCCTGGTGTCGCAGTTCATCCCCACCATCGGTACCTATCTCGCGGGCGCCCTGCCCATGCTGATCGCCTTCGCGGTCGACCCCTGGTACGCGCTGTGGGTGCTGATCTTCGTGGTGGTCTACCAGCAGTTCGAGAACTACGTGCTGCAGCCCAAGCTGACCTCGAGGACCGTCGACATCCACCCGGCGGTCGCCTTCGGCTCGGTCGTCGCGGGAACCGCCCTGCTCGGTGCCGTGGGCGCGCTGATCGCCATCCCCGCCGTCGCCACCCTGCAGGCGTTCCTGGGCGCGTACGTACGGCGGTACGACGTCACGGACGACCCCCGGGTGCACGGTCACCGCGGTCCCGGTGACGGGCCGGGCGCCCTCGCACGCGTCCGTCGTCTGTGGGCCCGCCGGCCGGGTCCGGAGCGGCCCCGCGGCGGGGACGACGGGGCCTCCTGAGGACGCCCGGCCCGCGCGTCGCGCGGGGCCGCCGTGCGGTGTGGCGCGCTTGACACAAAAATCGAACATCCATTCTTATGGAGGTGCCGGTGAGGCTCGACGACGGGTGTTGTGCCCCTTTTTGTACGGGTGTGCACCCGCGTTATCCACAGGCCGAAGGTGCGTCGGGGCGCGTTGTCAGTGGCAGGCGTTAGCGTCTTTGACGTGAAGCGATCGAATCAAGCAAATCGGGTGGAACCCATGGCAGGAACCGACCGCGAGAAGGCGCTCGACGCCGCGCTCGCACAGATCGAACGGCAATTCGGCAAGGGCGCGGTCATGCGCATGGGTGACCGGACCAACGAGCCCATCGAGGTCATCCCGACCGGGTCGACCGCGCTCGACGTGGCCCTCGGCGTCGGCGGCCTGCCGCGCGGCCGTGTGGTGGAGATCTACGGACCGGAGTCCTCCGGCAAGACGACCCTGACCCTGCACGCGGTGGCGAACGCGCAGAGGGCCGGCGGCCAGGTCGCCTTCGTGGACGCGGAGCACGCCCTCGACCCCGAGTACGCGAAGAAGCTCGGCGTCGACATCGACAACCTGATCCTGTCCCAGCCGGACAACGGCGAGCAGGCCCTGGAGATCGTGGACATGCTGGTCCGCTCCGGCGCCCTCGACCTCATCGTCATCGACTCCGTCGCCGCGCTCGTCCCGCGCGCGGAGATCGAGGGCGAGATGGGCGACAGTCACGTGGGTCTGCAAGCCCGGCTGATGAGCCAGGCCCTGCGGAAGATCACCAGCGCGCTCAACCAGTCCAAGACCACCGCGATCTTCATCAACCAGCTCCGCGAGAAGATCGGCGTGATGTTCGGCTCGCCGGAGACCACGACCGGTGGTCGCGCGCTGAAGTTCTACGCCTCGGTGCGCATCGACATCCGCCGCATCGAGACCCTCAAGGACGGCACCGAGGCGGTCGGCAACCGCACCCGCTGCAAGGTCGTCAAGAACAAGGTGGCGCCGCCCTTCAAGCAGGCCGAGTTCGACATCCTCTACGGCCAGGGCATCAGCCGCGAGGGCGGCCTGATCGACATGGGCGTGGAGCACGGCTTCGTCCGCAAGGCCGGCGCCTGGTACACCTACGAGGGCGACCAGCTCGGCCAGGGCAAGGAGAACGCCCGCAACTTCCTCAAGGACAACCCCGACCTCGCCAACGAGATCGAGAAGAAGATCCTGACGAAGCTGGGCGTGGGCGTACGGCCCGAGGAGTCCGACGCCGAGCCGGGCGCGGACGCCACGGGCACCACTCCGGCCGAGCCGGCCGCCGTACCGGCACCGGCGGCCAAGACCACCAAGTCCAAGGCCGCGGCGGCCAAGAGCTGACCCGTGACCCGACGAACCGACTGGGCGGAGTACGAGTTCGCCGCCTCCGGTGTCCCACGGGGGAGGGGCACCGGAAGCGGCGACGGCCCAGCCGTGGACGGTGACGCGGCGTACGACGACAGCACCGGCGGGGGCGGTGGCGCACAGACGGGCGGCCCGCGTGACGGCGGGCCGCGCGGTGGACGCGGGCGCAGACGCCGGACCTTCGGCGAGGCGACCGCGGAGGACGGGGGCGCCTCCTCCTCGTCGAGGGCCGGGCGGGAGGAACCTCCGGCGGATCCGGTCGAGCGGGCGCGGGCGATCTGCCTGCGCCTGCTCACCGGGACCCCGCGCACCCGGAAGCAGCTCGCCGACGCCCTGCGCAAGCGGGAGATCCCGGACGAGGCCGCCGAGGAGGTGCTGTCCCGGTTCGAGGAGGTCGGACTGATCGACGACAGTGCCTTCGCGGACGCCTGGGTGGAGTCACGGCACCACGGCAGGGGACTCGCCCGGCGTGCGCTCGCCCGGGAGCTGCGCACCAAGGGGGTCGACCCCACGCTGATCGACGAGGCGGTCTCCCGGCTCGACTCCGAGCAGGAGGAGGCGACCGCCCGGGAGCTGGTCGCCCGTAAACTGCGCGCCACCCGCGGACTCGACCGAGACAAGCGGCTCCGCCGCCTCGCGGGCATGCTCGCCCGCAAGGGCTACCCCGAGGGCCTCGCCCTGCGCGTCGTCCGGCAGGCGCTGGAGGAGGAGGGCGAGGACACGGGGTTCCTCGGCGACGAGGCGTTCTGAGACGACGCGGAGCGCGGTGGAACGGCACCGGACGCCTTCCGCGCGACGCCTAACCGGGCGGTGCGGGGACCACCGGCAGGCCCGCCTCCCGCCAGGCCTGGAAGCCGCCGATCAGATCGGTGGCCCGGTGCAGGCCCAGCCGGTGGAGGGACTCCGCTGCGAGGCTGGAGGCGTAGCCCTCGTTGCAGATCACCACGACCCGCAGGTCGTGGCCCGTGGCCTCCGGGAGGCGGTGACTGCCCCGCGGGTCCAGGCGCCACTCCAGTTCGTTGCGTTCGACCACGAGGGCCCCCGGAACGAGCCCGTCCCGGTCCCGCAGCGCGGCGTAGCGGATGTCCACCAGCAGCGCCTCACCGGCCCGCGCGGCCTCGTAAGCGTCCCGGGGGCCGACGCGCTCGTAACCGGCGCGCACCCGCTCCAGCAGTTCGTCGATGCCCACGGCCCCACCGGCCGGTTCGTTCGTCCCGCTCACTGCCAGTCCTCCGGGCGTTCGACCTGCTCCAGGCGGAGAACAGGGCCGGTGCGACTGTAGCGGCGGATCCGCGGCAGCGGCGGATAGTAGGCGTGCACCGAGATCGCGTGCCGGTCCGGGGACTCGTTGAGCACCTCGTGGACGTGATGCCGTCCGAAGGCGCGGCCCTGCCCGGCCCCCAGCCGGCGTTCCCGGTCCACGCCGTCGGTGAGTTCCAGGGTCTTCCAGCCGTCGGTGGGCAGCCGCGCGGCGAGCGCGTTCTCCTTCAGCTCGCCCGAGGCGGTCATGAAGGCGCCGATGGAGTCGGCGTGGTCGTGCCAGCCGGTACCGGTGCCGGGCGGCCAGCCGATCAGCCAGGCCTCGCTGCCGCCGGGCCCGTCGAGCCGCATCCAGGTGCGCCCCTCGGGATCGAGCGGAAGGGCGGCGATCAGTTCGGCGTCGGCGACGGTACGCCGTACGAAGTCGAGGAGGTCCGCCTGCGTGGGGGCGGAGACGGGGGCCGGAACAGCCGGAACAGGGGAGGGGACAGACACGTGCACCGTCCTGGAGAAGGTTCGCGGAGGTGCGCGGCCGCACGGACGAGACGGCGGGCGGCGCGCGGGGAAGGAGGAGGAACGCGAATCAGCAGGACGGGCGACACACGCAGCCCGCATAGCGGACGAGGTCCATGTGGACCCTCCGCCACAGGCGTACACAGGTGTCGGTCACGAGGCGGAGTACACCACGGGGCCGCGCACCGGTTCAACTCGCCGACACCATGTGGACCACAGGGTGTCGGCGGAACGGGACCCTCAACGTGATCCGGCCCCCGCGTCGGCCGGGGCCTCCGCCTCCTTCACGGAAGGCCCGCCGACCGCGGTTTCCGCCGCCGCGTACAGATCCGCCGGTCGGACCCCGCTCAGCGCCGTCACCAGGTGACCGTCGGGGCGCACCAGCAGCACGGTGTGGGCCGCCGCCCCCGGATAGCTCTCGGCGACCAGCAGCTCGGCCCGGTGCGGCAGCGCCGAGACGGCCGCCGCCAGCCGGGGCATGACCCCGGCGGACATCCAGTGCCGGCGCTCCCACACCCCCGTACCGGGTGCGATCAGCACCACCAGCAGCGCACCCCGGCCGAGCCGGTCCCGCAGCCGGACGAAGGCGCCGTCCTCCGCCGTGACCCGTACGTCCACCACCGCCGACCCGGGAGCCGTCCCGACGGGCGCCTCGCCCTCGAGAGGGCCGGGCGTGAGAGGCGAGCCGGCGTACGTCCCCGGCGCGCCCAGCGCGCCCCGCCCCAGGTGGCCGTCCATCAGCAAGGCGTCGTGCCCCCGCGCGGAGCCCGGCACGTAGGAACGCAGCCCGCCGCCGCGCACCAGCGGCAGCGTCCGGTCGGCGGCGCGCAGCCGGGCGGCGACGACCGCCCGGCGCTCGGTCTGGTAGCTGTCGAGCAGCGCCTCGTGCGGACCGTGGTGCCAGGCCAGCGCCAGCTTCCAGGCGAGGTTGTCGGCGTCGCGGAGTCCTTCCTCCAGCCCGTGGGTGCCCAGCGCGCCGAGCAGGTGGGCCGCGTCCCCGGCGAGGAACACCCGGTCGGCCCGCCAGCGCCGGGCCAGCCGGTGGTGGACGGTGTGCACCCCGGTGTCCAGCAGCTCGTACGGCGGGGTCGGGCCGCCCGTCCAGCCGGCCAGGGTCTCCCGGACCCGGGTCAGCAGCAGTTCGGGCGTGACCAGGTCCTTGCCCGGTGGCAGCAGCCAGTCCAGCCGCCACACCCCGTCCGGCAGCGGACGCGCGGTGATCTCCCCGGCCGAGGGGCCGGAGGTGCGCCACGGCGGCGCCCGGTGCAGCACCGCCTCGTCGTGCCAGGGGAGTTCGGCGCGCAGGGCGGCCACGGCGTGACGTTCCACCGCGGTGCGGCCCGGGAAGCGGATGTCCTGGAGCTTGCGCACGGTCGAGCGCGGGCCGTCGCAGCCGACCAGGTAACTGCCGCGCCACCAGGTGCCCCCGGGGCCGCGGGTGTGGGCGCCGACACCGGAGGGTTCCTGCTCCAGGGAGTCCAGCCGGCTGTCCGTGGCGACCTCGACGAGCCGTTCGCGGGCGAGGGCCGCGCGCAGGGCACCCGTCAGGACGTGCTGGGCGATGTGCAGGGGAGCGGGCTCGGTGTCGCCGAAGGCGACCTCGGACGTCACCTGCCTGCGCCGCATGGACCGCCATCCGGCCCAGCGGACACCGGCGTGCGCGAGCGGTACGCCGGTCAGCCGCTCCATGAGCGCGGCGGTCTCCTCGCGCAGGACGACGGTGCGCGCCGGGCGGGGTTCGTCCTTGCCCGACCCCTCGTCGAGGACCACGCACGGCACTTCCTGGCGTGCCAGCGCCAGCGCCAGCGTGAGTCCGACGGGCCCCGCCCCGACGATGATCACCGGGTCCACGGCGCGGCGCCCCCTGCTCGAAGTGACGTCCGGAGGGACGTGGAGGAACAGGAAGATGGAGCAGGGTGCACGATCACACAACGTATGCAACCCATTGCCGGTGCTTGCGTCAAGTGACCGAAGGCCAGTTGTGATCATGGAGCGGGCCGGGGCCCGTCACACCACTCGACCGTCCCTCACCGCAGTCCGGTGCGCACCGCTCTCCCGTACCGCCGGGCCGCCCGGCAACGCGACATGACGGTGGCCCGCCGGGATGTGGCGGGCCACGGTCGTACCGGGTGTCAGGCGCGTGTCACCGGTCCGCGCCGGTCTTGCGGGTCCCCCCGACCTCGCCCGCGTTGAGGTCGTCGACGTCCTCCGCGCCGACGACCGCGCCCGTGCTCTTCTTGCTGCGCCTGAGCCTTGCCTCCAGCCAGCCGGCGAAGGACGTCAGGGCGAAGTTGAGCGCGATGAAGATCACGGCCACCACCGTGAAGCTGGCGATGACGTTGGCGCCGTAGTAGCCGCTCATCGTGTTGGCCGAGGCGAGCAGCTCGGGGAAGGTGAGGACGGCGCCGCCGAGGGCGGTGTCCTTCACGATCACGACGAGCTGGCTGACGATGGCCGGAAGCATCGCGGTGACCGCCTGCGGCAGCAGGATCCCCCGCATCAGCTGGCCCTTGCGCAGCCCGATCGCCATGGCCGCCTCGGACTGGCCCTTGGGCAGGGACAGGATGCCGGCGCGCACGATCTCCGCGAGGACGGAGGCGTTGTAGAGCACCAGACCCGTGACGACCGCGTACAGCGGGCGGTCGTCGGAGCTGACGTCGGTGTACTCGGCGAACAGGGCGAGGCCGAAGATCATCAGGACCAGGACGGGGATGGCACGGAAGAACTCGACCACGATTCCGGCCGGTACGCGGATCCAGGCGTGGTCGGACAGCCGGGCGATGCCGAGGGCCGCGCCGAGCGGCATGGCGATCAGGACCGCGAGCACGGCCGCCTTCAACGTGTTCTGCAGACCCGGCCAGATGTACGTGGACCAGGCTTCGGTGCCGGTGAAGAACGGTTCCCACAGGGACCATTCCAGCTGGCCCTTGTCCTTGAGCGTGCTGAACACCCACCACAGCAGGGCGGCGAGGGCGACCAGGAAGACCACCGTGAAGACGATGTTCCGCCGCTTGGCGCGAGGCCCCTGGGCGTCGTAGAGAACGGAGCTCATCGCTTCACCGCCACCTTCTTGCCCACCCAGCCGAGGATCAGGCCGGTCGGCAGCGTCAGAACCACGAAACCGAATGCGATGACCGCGGAGATCAGCAGCAGTTGCGCCTCGTTCTCGATCATCTCCTTCATCAGCAGGGCCGTCTCCGCGACACCGATGGCGGCGGCCACCGTGGTGTTCTTGATGAGCGCGATGAGCACGTTCGCCAGTGGACCGACGGACGAGCGGAACGCCTGGGGCAGCACCACCAGGCCCAGCACCTGGTTGAAGTTGAGGCCGAGTGCGCGGGCGGCCTCCGCCTGGCCGACCGGCACCGTGTTGATGCCGGAGCGCAACGCCTCGCACACGAAGGCCGAGGTGTAGAGGATCAGACCGAGGACGGCGAGCCGGAAGTTGATCGTCTCGAAGTCGTCCGCGCCGAGACTGACACCCAGCGTCTGGTTCAGACCCAGCGACGTGAAAAGGATGATGACCGTCAGCGGGATGTTCCGCACGATGTTCACGTACGCGGTCCCGAAGCCGCGCATCAACGGCACCGGGCCGACCCGCATGGCGGCCAGCAGGGTGCCCCAGATCAGGGAACCGACGGCGGAGAGCACAGCGAGCTGCACCGTCGTCCAGAAAGCCCCCAACAGGTCGTAATCTTCAAGAAAGTCGAACACGATCTCCCGCGCTTCCGCGTGTAGGGATGCCCACCCCGGTGCGCCGCCCCGCATCAGGGGCGGCGCACCCTGTCGGGCGTTGCCTCAGCTCTTGATGTCGCCGATCTTCGGCGCGGGCTCGTTCTTGTAGTTGGCCGGGCCGAAGTTGTCCTTGACGGCCTTCTCCCAGGACTTGTCGGCCACCATCTCCTCGAGGGCCTTGTTGATCTTGTCCTTGAGGTCGCTGCCCTTCTTGACGCCGATGCCGTAGTTCTCGTTGGTCAGCTTGAAGCCGCCGAGCTTGAACTTGCCCTTGAACTGGGACTGGGCGGCGTAACCGGCGAGGATGGAGTCGTCGGTGGTCAGCGCGTCGACGGCACCGTTCTGCAGACCGGGAAGGCAGGCGGAGTACGTCGGGTAGGGCTGCAGCTGCGCCTTGGGCGCGAGCTTGTCCTTGACGTTCTGCGCCGAGGTGGAGCCGGTGACGGAACAGAGCTTCGCGTTGTTCAGGTCCTCCGGCGACTTGATCTTGTCGTCGTCGGCGCGGAGCAGCACGTCCTGGTGGGCGAGCAGGTAGGGGCCGGCGAAGTCGACCTTCTCCTGGCGCTCCGGGGTGATCGAGTAGGTGGCGGCGATGAAGTCGACGTCACCGCGCTGCAGCATGGTCTCGCGGTCGGCGCTCTTCGACTCCTTCCACTCGATCTGGTCCTCGTCGTAGCCGAGCTTCTTGGCGACGTACGTGGCGACGTCCACGTCGAAGCCCTCGTAGCCCTGAGGCGTCTTCTGACCGAGACCGGGCTGGTCGTACTTGATGCCGATCTTGATCTTGTCGCCGCCCGAGGAGGACGAACCGTTGTCCTTGCTGTCGTCGCCGCCGCAGGCGGTGGCGGTCAGGGCGAGGGCGAACACGACGGCCGAGGCGGCGGTGACCTTGCGGAGCTTCATGGTGCACATCCTTTGACTGGTGAAGTGGTGCGGCCCGGGCGGTGTCCGGTGACGCAAGTCGTCGGGGCGCGGGGCGCCTCAGTGGTGAAGGATCTTCGACAGGAAGTCCTTGGCGCGGTCACTGCGCGGATTACTGAAGAACTGCTCCGGCGAAGCCTGTTCGACGATGCGGCCGTCCGCCATGAACACCACACGATTGGCGGCCGAACGGGCGAATCCCATCTCGTGGGTGACGACGATCATGGTCATGCCGTCCCGGGCGAGCTGCTGCATGACCTCCAGCACCTCGTTGATCATCTCCGGGTCGAGAGCCGACGTCGGCTCGTCGAAGAGCATGACCTTGGGTTCCATCGCCAGGGCCCGCGCGATGGCGACGCGCTGCTGTTGACCACCGGAGAGCTGCGCGGGGTACTTGTCCGCCTGCGCGCCCACACCGACCCGGTCGAGCAGGGCGCGGGCCCGCTCCTCGGCCGCCTTCTTGTCCTTCTTGCGGACCTTGACCTGGCCCAGCGTCACGTTCTCGAGCACGGTCTTGTGCGCGAAGAGGTTGAAGGACTGGAAGACCATGCCCACGTCGGCCCGCAGCCGGGCGAGCTCCTTGCCCTCATGGGGCAGGGGCTTGCCGTCGATGGTGATCGAACCGGAGTCGATCGTCTCCAGACGGTTGATGGTGCGGCACAGGGTGGACTTGCCGGACCCGGAGGGTCCGATGACCACGACGACTTCGCCGCGGGCGATCGTCAGGTCGATGTCCTGGAGTACGTGCAACGCGCCGAAGTGCTTGTTGACGCTCTTCAGGACGACCAGATCGCCGGTCGCGGCCACATCTTCCTTGGCCACCGATACTTCGGTCATCGCTCTCGGGCTCCGTCCTCCTCGGTTTCGGAGGACAGTAGTAACCCGTCGGACCTGCGTCATCACATCTGAGGGGAATCTGAGCATCACGATCCGATAGCAATCGGACACCTGTCGTAGCACTTGTGAGCAGGGGTGATTCCAGCCGGGTAACGGTACGGAAGAGCAACCGGAACCCTCTTGACGCCGTCCTCGTTCATCGGCGTCACTGCAAGGTGCACGCGCCCGTGCACGCGTTCCCCTACCCGAGGAGAGCGTACGGCCGATGAACCGAAGGGGGCCCCGGTGAGACTGCTCCTCGTCGAGGACGACAACCACGTCGCCGCCGCCCTGTCGGCGGTCCTGGCACGGCACGGGTTCGACGTCACCCACGCGCGCAGCGGTGAGGAGGCGCTCCAGGCGCTCGTCCCCGAGGGCAACGGCTTCGGCGTCGTCCTGCTCGACCTGGGACTGCCCGACCAGGACGGCTACGAGGTCTGCGGCAAGATCCGCAAGCGCACCAGCACACCGGTGATCATGGTCACCGCGCGGTCCGACGTGCGCTCCCGCATCCACGGCCTCAACCTCGGCGCCGACGACTACGTGGTCAAGCCGTACGACACGGGGGAGCTGCTCGCGCGGATCCACGCCGTCAGCCGGCGCACCGTCCCCGGGGAGGCCACGGGCAGTACGGAGACCGAGCTGCGGCTCGGACCGGTCCGGATCGAACTGCCGACCCGCCAGGTCAGCGTCAACGGTTCGGTGGTCCAGCTCACCCGCAAGGAGTTCGACCTGCTCGCCCTGCTCGCCCAGCGGCCGGGGGTCGTCTTCCGCCGGGAACAGATCATCAGCGAGGTGTGGCGCACCAGCTGGGAGGGGACCGGGCGCACCCTGGAGGTGCACGTCGCCTCCCTGCGCGCCAAGCTCCGCATGCCGGCCCTCATCGAGACCGTGCGCGGCGTCGGCTACCGGCTCGTCGCGCCCGTGGCCTAGCGGGGCCGGGTGCACACGCGTCTGCTTCCGCTGCTCATCGTCCTGATGGCGGCCGTCCTGCTCGCCCTGGGGGTCCCGCTCGCCGTCAGCCTGGCCGGCGCGCAGCAGCAGCGGGTCGTCGTCGACCGGATCGACGACACCGCGCGCTTCGCGGCCCTCGCCCAGTTCGTCACCGAGCCCACCGATCCGACGGGTGCGGACGTCAACGAGCGCCGCGAGACGCTCCGCAGCGAGCTCCGCAGCTACCACACGGTCTACGGCATCCGCGCCGGCGTCTTCTACCGCAACGACTTGCCCATGGCGCACGCGCCGGGCGACTGGTTCCCGCCCCGCACGGGCGAGGTGCGCGACGCCTTCGAGGAGGCGCTGCTCAGCCGCCGCAGCCACGACCCCGAGCAGGTGTGGCCCTGGCAGCGGCGCAGCCTGGTGGTGGCCTCGCCGGTCATCCGGGACGGCGACGTCGTCGCGGTGGTGGTCACCGACTCGCCGACCGGGCAGATGCGCTCCCGCATCCTCCGGGGCTGGCTGGTCATCGCCGCGGGCGAGGCGGCCGCGATGCTGCTCGCGGTCGGCGCGGCCCTGCGGCTGACCGGCTGGGTGCTCAGACCCGTGCGGATCCTGGACGCCACCACCCACGACATCGCCACCGGACGGCTGAAGTCCCGGGTCGCGGCGGCCGGCGGACCGCCGGAACTGAGACGGCTGGCCCGGTCGTTCAACGAGATGGCCGACAACGTCGAGAGCGTGCTGGAGCAGCAGCGCGCCTTCGTCGCCGACGCCTCCCACCAGCTGCGCAACCCGCTCTCGGCGCTGCTGCTGCGCATCGAGCTGCTCGCCCTGGAACTGCCCGAGGGCAATGAGGAGATCGCCTCCGTGCAGGCCGAGGGCAGGCGTCTGGCGCAGGTCCTGGACGACCTGCTCGACCTGGCGCTCGCCGAGCACAGTGAGGCCAGCCTCCAGGTCGCCGACATCGGCGCCCTGGCCGCCGAACGGGTGGCGGCCTGGGCGCCCACCGCCGAGGCCAAGGGCGTGCGGCTGACCGGCACCTGCCCGCCGACCACCGCCTGGGCCGACCCGGTGGCGCTGTCCAGCGCCCTGGACGCGGTCATCGACAACGCGGTGAAGTTCACCCCGCCGGGCGAGACCGTCGAGGTGACCGTCGCCTCCAACGGCGACACCTCGACCGTCGTCGTCACCGACAACGGCCCGGGACTGACCGAGGAGGAGCTGACCCGTGTCGGCGACCGCTTCTGGCGCAGCGGCCGGCACCAGAACGTCAAGGGTTCGGGCCTCGGCCTGTCCATCACCCGGGCACTGCTCGCGGCGGGCGGCGGCTCGATCGCGTACGGGCACCACGAGCCGCACGGGCTGCGGGTGACCGTGACGGTGCCGAGGAACGCCCCCACGGGTGAGGAGACGGCTCAGGGCTTGACGGACCGGTAGTACCGGCGGGCTCCCTCGTGCAGCCGGAGCGGATCGGTGTAGATCGCCGTGCGTACGTCGACCAGCTGCGCGGAGTGGACGTGCGCGCCGATGCCGTCCCTGCTCTTGAGCACGACGCGGGTGAGCCACTCGGTGAGCCGGGGGTCGGCGTCCGCCCGGGTGATCAGGAGGTTGGACACCGCCATCGTCGGGACGGCGGAGCCGAGCTGACTGCCGGGGTAGGTCGATTCGGGCATGGTGGTGGCGCGGTAGTAGCGCGTGGCGCCGCCCTGCCTGTGCAGCTCGGAGACCAGGTCGGCGCCGATCGGCACGAACCGCAGCGCGGACCGCTCGGCGAGCGCCTTCAGGCCGTCCGTGGGCAGTCCGCCCGACCAGAAGAAGGCGTCCAGACCGTGTCCGAGCCGCCCCGGGCCGGTGTCGATGCCGTCCGCGGAGGGCCTGATGTCCGTCTCCGGGTCCATGCCGGCCGCCCGCAGCACCCGGTCGGCGATGAGCCGGACCCCCGACTTGGGCGGCCCTATGGCGACCCGCTTGCCGCGCAGGTCGGCCACGGAGCGGATGCCCGAGCCGGGCGCGACGGCGAGCTGCACGTAGTCGTCGTACAGGCGCGCCACCCCACGCAGCCGGTCGGCGCCCGGCCGGTCGCTCAGCCGGTACGTCTCCACCGCGTCGGCCGCGGCGATCGCGAAGTCGGCCTCCCCGGCCGCCACGCGCCGCACGTTCTCCTGCGACCCGTCGCTCGTCCTCAGGCGTACGTCGAGGTCGGGCATGTGCTTGCCGAGCGAGGCGCGCAGGAGCTCGCCGTACTTCTGGTAGACCCCCGAGCGGGTGCCCGTGCTCAGGGTGATCGTCCCGCCCGGCGGCCCCTCGCTCCAGGGCGCCAGCCACCACAGCAGCAGGGCGAGCACCACGAGACCGGCGGCCGTGCCCCGCAGGGCCCGTCGCCTGCCGATCCGGGACGGCACAGGGGACATGCGCGCGATCCTGCCAGCCCGGGTCCCCGCTGACCAGGGCGGAGCTCACAGGGGAGGGTGCCGGGGGCGGTCGCTACAGTCACGGCATGAGTGCTTCGCCCGCCGACCTGGTCCGTGACTTCCACCGCGCCTTCGGGCTGGACGTCCGTGACACACCGTCCGAGGTCTCGCCGGAACTCGCCGCCCACCGCGGTGAGCTGCTCGCCGAGGAGGCCCGGGAAGTCGCCGAGGTGGCGGTGACGGGGCCGCTCGACCGGCTCGCGCACGAGCTGGCCGACGTGGTGTACGTGGCGTACGGGACCGCGCTGGTCCACGGGATCGACCTCGACGCGGTGATCGCCGAGATCCACCGGTCCAACATGACCAAGCTGGGGCCCGACGGCCAGGTCAGCCGGCGCGCCGACGGCAAGGTGCTCAAGGGGGACCACTACGTGGCGCCGGACGTGTCGGCGGTGCTGCGGCGGCAGGGGTGGGTGCCGCGGGGGGAGTCCTGAGCGACGGCGCCCCCGCGTGCCGCGCCGGGGCCTCCCGGACGTTCAGGACACGGGGGGCGCACCCGGCGCCGGCGGTGTCCGGGTGCGGCTCCAATGCGGCCGCACCGACGCCTCCTTCCCCCGCACCGCCCCCGGCCCGGTCCGCCACGGACGCCGAGTGCCTGGCGCTCACCCGGAGGCTGCGGCGCCGGGGGACCCTCGTGCTCTCCGTGTTCGCCCTGGTGTGGGCCTTCGCCGGGGCCTCCGGGACCGGTGCGGCGACGGACGCCGTGCCGGTCTCCATAGAAGTGGCGGCCCTCGTGGTCACCGCGGCGGCGATCCACCTGGGGCGCCGCGCGGATGCCGCTCCCCCGTCCCGGACGGTGAGCCTGCCGGAGAACTGGGCGCGCGGGGTGGGCGTCGTCAACGGCGTCGAGGTGCTGGCCGTCTTCGCGGTCATCGCCGGATCCAACGCCTCCGGCCGCCCCGAGCTCATCCCGGCCGGCGTCGCCCTCGTCGTGGGGCTGCACTTCTTCCCGCTCGCGCGCCTGTACGACCAGTGGCAGTACCGGTGGACGGCGGCGCTGCTGACCGCCGTCGCGGCCGTCGGCGTCGTGCTGGTCGTGGCCGGGCTGTCGGACGAGGGCGTGCGGGTCGTGGTGGGCCTGGGGTGCGCGGCGGTGCTCTGGGCCTCCGCCTGCCACCTGGCCGTACGGGGCTGACGGGCCGCCTTGACCGTGCTCGCGACCGGGGCCATGGAGCGGGTGACCCAGGACGGGGGCCGGCCGTTCCCCCCGGACGACCGACGCCCGTGACGCGTGCCGGGCACGGGAATCCCACGGTCCCGCCGCGGCCGGGCCGGGCAGCCGCCCGGCGGGAAGTCGTCCGCACGG
Organism: Streptomyces sp. NPDC126497; assembly: GCF_040302425.1. Lineage (NCBI taxonomy): Bacteria > Bacillati > Actinomycetota > Actinomycetes > Kitasatosporales > Streptomycetaceae > Streptomyces > Streptomyces sp. NPDC126497. Next base: position 36,036 of record NZ_JBEORT010000021.1, on the reverse strand, counting down.
CGGAGGCGGTCCGCGGCACCGCCTACCCTTAGGGGCATGAGCAGCATCGACCGGAGCCAGTCAGCGGGCGGCACACGCACCTATGAAGTACGCACCTACGGGTGCCAGATGAACGTCCATGACTCCGAGCGATTGTCCGGTCTGCTGGAGGACGCGGGATACGTCCGCGCCCCCGAGGGCTCCGACGGCGACGCGGACGTCGTCGTCTTCAACACCTGCGCCGTCCGGGAGAACGCCGACAACAAGCTGTACGGCAACCTCGGCCACCTCGCCCCGAAGAAGGCGAGCCGCCCCGGCATGCAGATCGCGGTCGGCGGGTGCCTCGCGCAGAAGGACCGCGACACCATCGTGAAGCGGGCCCCCTGGGTCGACGTCGTCTTCGGCACGCACAACATCGGCAAGCTGCCCGTCCTCCTGGAGCGCGCCCGGGTGCAGGAGGAGGCGCAGGTCGAGATCGCCGAGTCGCTGGAGGCGTTCCCCTCCACGCTGCCCACCCGGCGCGAGAGCGCCTACGCGGCCTGGGTCTCCATCTCCGTCGGCTGCAACAACACCTGCACCTTCTGCATCGTCCCGGCGCTGCGCGGCAAGGAGAAGGACCGCCGCCCCGGCGACGTCCTCGCCGAGATCGAGGCCCTGGTGGGCGAGGGCGTCTCCGAGATCACCCTGCTCGGCCAGAACGTCAACGCGTACGGTTCCGACATCGGCGACCGCGAGGCGTTCAGCAAGCTGCTGCGGGCCTGCGGGAAGGTCGACGGCCTGGAGCGGGTCCGCTTCACCTCGCCGCACCCGCGGGACTTCACCGACGACGTCATCGCCGCCATGGCCGAGACGCCGAACGTGATGCCGCAGCTCCACATGCCGCTGCAGTCCGGCTCCGACACCGTCCTGAGGGCGATGCGCCGCTCCTACCGGCAGGAGCGCTTCCTCGGCATCATCGAGAAGGTCCGTGCCGCCATCCCGCACGCGGCGATCACCACCGACATCATCGTGGGCTTCCCCGGCGAGACCGAGGAGGACTTCGAGCAGACCCTGCACGTGGTGCGCGAGGCCCGCTTCGCCCAGGCGTTCACCTTCCAGTACTCCAAGCGTCCCGGCACCCCGGCCGCCGAGATGGACGGCCAGATCCCCAAGAAGGTCGTCCAGGAGCGCTACGAGCGGCTCGTCGCCCTCCAGGAGGAGATCTCCTGGGAGGAGAACAAGAAGCAGGTCGGCCGCACCCTGGAGCTGATGGTCGCCGAGGGCGAGGGCCGCAAGGACGGCGCCACCCACCGCCTCTCCGGCCGCGCCCCCGACAACCGCCTGGTGCACTTCACCAAGCCGGAGCAGGAGGTGCGCCCCGGCGACGTGGTCACCGTCGAGATCACCTACGCCGCCCCGCACCACCTCCTCGCCGAGGGCGCGGTGCTCGACGTGCGCCGCACCCGCGCGGGCGACGCCTGGGAGAAGCGGAACACCGAGCAGGCGGCACGGCCCGCGGGCGTACTGCTCGGCCTGCCCAAGGTGGGCGTGCCCGAGCCGCTGCCGGCGGCCACCGGGGGCTGCGCCGTCGACTGACCGGACCGGGACGGGGGTGCCGTTCCGGGCCGCCGCAGTAGGCTGTCGATCATGCTTGTCGCCGCCGCAGTCTGCCCGTGCCCGCCGCTGCTCGTGCCGGAGGTCGCCACCGGGGCCGCCCCCGAGCTGGACACCGCGCGGGCCGCGTGCACGGACGCGCTGGGCGTGCTCGCCGCCGCCCGGCCCGATCTGCTCGTGGTCGTCGGGCCGGGGGACGGTGCCGGCCCCGACGGCTACCCGGAGGGCACCCCCGGGTCCTTCCGGGGCTTCGGCGTCGGCCTGGAGGTACGGCTGGGACCGGACAGGGGCCTGCCGGCCGGGCGGGAACTCCCGTACGGGCTGGCCGTGGGCGCCTGGCTGCTGGGCCGCACCGGATGGGCGGACGCCCCCGTCGAGGGAATCGCCGTGGGGGAGGAGCTCACGGCCGAGCGGTGCCTCGCGGAGGGGGAGGCCGTCGCCGGCCGGGCGGAGCGGGTCGCGATGCTGGTGATGGGGGACGCCAGCGCGTGCCGCACGCTCAAGGCGCCCGGCTACCTCGACGAGCGCGCGGCCCCCTTCGACGCGGAACTCGCGCGCGCCCTGGGCGCGGCCGACACCGGGGCCCTGCGCGCGCTGGACACCGGGCTGGCGCGCGAGCTGAAGGTGTCCGGCCGTGCCCCCTGGCAGGTGCTCGCCGGCGCGGCGGCCGGCAACCCGGGGCTGGAGGGCGCGCTGCTCCACGAGGACGCCCCCTACGGGGTCGGCTACCTCGTGGCCACCTGGACGTAGGAAGTCCCCGCGGGAGGACACGGCGGACGGCCGGGAGCCCCCGGCGCGCTCCACGGCCGTCCGCCGGTGTGCAGCTCAGGAAGTGGGCGGCCCGGCCGGCGGGGTGGCCGCGCCGCCCGCGCCCGGACCGGGGTCGTTCCTGTGCGCGAGCCGGTCCACGGCGTCCTTGGCCTTGTCCGTGCCGGTCCGGATCCGGTCGCTGTACCTGCCCTTGGTCCGCTGGTCGACGGTCCGCGCGGCCCGGTCCAGGCCGTGCCGGATCGTGTCCTCGTGCTGGTGCGCGAGGCCGGAGACCCTGTCCTTGGCCGGGCCGACCCTGGCCTTCAGATCGTCCAGGAGTCCCATGACACACCTTCCCTCGCGGCGGTCTAGGTGCGGGCGCCCTTGCCGGCCTCGCTGCCGGCCGCCTCGGCGGACTGCTGCTGGGGGATCTCGACGGTGTCGGTGCCGGTGACCCCGCCGGCCTCCTCCTCCGCCGGCCCGGTGCTCCCCGGGGCCCCGGCCGCCTCCTCGGACTCCGCGGTTCCGGCCGCGTCCCCCGCACCGGTCCCGGCCGCCGCCTCACCGGTCCGGGCCTTCGCGGTCCCCGTCCCCTCCGTGGTCTTCGACCTCCGGAAAATCCGTGCAAAAACACCCATGTCCACTCCATACGTTACTCGTGCGGGCGACGTCCCGCGCCGCCCGGTGTGCCCGTTCGTGCGACCCGGGCCGCCGCCCCGTGATCCGGCGGCAGGAACCTCGCAACGGGCAACGACCCGGTGACCGCCGCGTCACGTAACCCGTTCGAGAGCGGTGCGGGAGGTTTGCGAGACTGGATCAGTGAGCAGCGCACCCCTTGCCCCCCGCGTCATCGCCGTCGTCGGACCCACCGCGGCCGGAAAGTCCGATCTGGGCGTCTTCCTGGCCCAGCGGCTCGGCGGCGAAGTCGTCAACGCCGACTCCATGCAGCTCTACCGGGGGATGGACATCGGCACCGCCAAGCTGACGCCCGAGGAGCGCGGCGGAGTCCCGCACCACCTGCTGGACGTCTGGGACGTCACCGTCACCGCGTCCGTCGCCGAGTACCAGCGGCTGGCCCGGGAGCGGATCGACGCGCTGCTCGCCGAGGGGCGCTGGCCCGTCCTGGTCGGCGGTTCCGGCCTCTACGTCCGCGGCGCCGTCGACAACCTGGAGTTCCCGGGCACCGACCCCGAGGTCAGGGCCCGCCTGGAGGAGGAGCTCACCCTGCGCGGACCGGGGGCGCTGCACGCGCGCCTCGCCGCGGCGGACCCGGAGGCCGCGCGGGCGATCCTGCCGGGCAACGGCCGCCGTATCGTCCGCGCGCTCGAGGTCATCGAGATCACCGGGCAGCCCTTCACGGCCAACCTCCCGGGCCACGACTCGGTCTACGACACCCTCCAGATCGGCGTCGACGTGAGCCGTCCCGAACTGGACGAGCGCATCGCCCGCCGGGTCGACCGGATGTGGGAGGCCGGTCTCGTGGAGGAAGTGCGCGCACTCCAGGCGCAGGGGTTGCGCCAGGGGCGCACGGCGTCGCGTGCGCTCGGCTACCAGCAGGTGCTCGCGGCGCTCGCCGGGGAGTGCACCCTCGAGGAGGCGCGGTCCGAGACCGTCCGTGCCACCAAGCGCTTCGCGCGCCGTCAGGATTCGTGGTTCAGGCGCGATCCCCGGGTGCACTGGTTGAGTGGGGCCGCGGCGGACCTGACGGAACTTCCGCAGCTCGCGTTGTCGTTGGTCGAACGACCGGTTACAGCCTGATCACGTCATGGCATCGGGACGCCCAGGCCGTCATCCGGCCCTGCGGCGCCGTGCCATCATCGAGCTTCGATCGACCAGTGGAGTCCTAGTTGGGAGGGCGCGTGGCGATGGAGGCCGGCCCTCGTGACACCGCACACAGCACCGAGCACCTCACCACCGAGCAGGGTGTGCCGGAGCAGGAGACCAGCCGTCTCAGCCCGGACGGGCCGGACGAGACGCAGGGCGGGGTGACCGACGACGGCCCCGAGCCGGACGAGATGTTCGCGGGCGGCGACGAGGTCGAGGTCGAGCTGCGCCCGCAGCGTCGGCTGCGCATCTGGCAGCTCGCGCCCATCGTCGCACTGGCCGCGGTCGGCTCCCTGATGTTCGCCTTCCCGCTCGCCTTCGACTTCGGCGACAGCGGCGCGGTGATCGCCATGCTGGGGCTGCTGATCTGCTCCTGCGCGGCCGGCTGGGGCATGATGGCCGCCCGCAGGGTGGGTTCCACCTGGCCGGGTCTGCCGCCCCGGGGATCCGGACGCAGACCCGACTGGCGGGTCGTGGCCGCCTACGCCGTGATGGTCGCCGCGGTGGTGGCCCTGGCGGTGTGGCGGGTGGCACGGCTCCGCTGAGGCCCTCGGGCGCGGTGGTCCACCGGCGACGCCGCGCGGTCGCCGGCGCCCCGTAGGATCGAGGAATGAGCACGCGGTTCGCCTTCCTCAAGGGACACGGCACGGAGAACGACTTCGTGATCGTCCCGGACCCCGAGAACACCGTCGACCTGTCCCCGGCCGCCGTCGCCGCCCTGTGCGACCGCCGCGCGGGCATCGGCGGCGACGGACTGCTGCACGTGGTGCGGTCCGCCGCCCACCCCGAGGCCCGGGCCATGGCGGCCGAGGCCGAGTGGTTCATGGACTACCGCAACGGCGACGGCTCGATCGCGGAGATGTGCGGCAACGGTGTGCGGGTGTTCGCGTGCTACCTCCAGCGCGCCGGACACGTGGCCGCGGGGGACGTCGCCGTCGCCACGCGCGGGGGGGTGAAGACCGTGCGCATCGCCAAGGACGGTGACATCACCGTCGGCATGGGCAAGGCGCTGTTCCCCGAGGGCGAGGTCACCGTGAGCGTCGGCGGGCGCAGCTGGCCGGCACGGAACGTGAACATGGGCAACCCGCACGCGGTGGCCTTCGTGGACGACCTCGCCCACGCCGGTGACCTGTACGCCCCGCCCCCCTTCAGCCCGGCCGCCGCCTACCCGGACGGCGTGAACGTGGAGTTCGTCGTCGACCGCGGCCCGCGGCACGTGGCGCTGCGGGTGCACGAGCGCGGGGCCGGCGAGACCCGCTCCTGCGGCACGGGCGCGTGCGCGGTCGCCGTCGCCGCCGCCCGCCGTGACGGCGCCGACCCGGGCGTCACCGGCACCCCGGCGACGTACACCGTGGAGGTGCCCGGCGGCACCCTCGTGATCACCGAGCGGCCCGACGGCGAGATCGAGATGACCGGTCCGGCGGTGATCGTCGCCGAGGGTGTGATCGAGCCCGAGTGGCTGGAGAACGCCCTGCGCTGAGCGGAGCGCCGGCTCGGTACCGCAGCCTCCGGCCCGCCCGGTGAGCGCATTCGCAGGACCGGAGGCGTGTTCACCTTCAAGATCATGGAGGACCGTCGCTCCGGCGGCGTGAAAAGGACCCCGGCGGGCCTTCGCTCAATGGGGTGATCCGTTTCACGCTCGGCCGGAGGCGGTCGGCTCCGGGGGGCCGGCTCGGTAGCATCAAGCACCGGCCCGGACGGGGACGAACACCGCCTCCCGAGCCCGAGTCCGCCCTGGGGCGCGCCGTCCGCCGGTCCACGCAGCCGGAGGTGCCACATGAACGCGGAGGCCGCGAATCCTGCGACCCCAGGCCCCGTGACCTCTGGTCACGCCACGCCCACGGGGTTCCGCAGAAAGGCCCGCCCCCGGCTCGACCTGCGCCGACTGGGCCGTGCCGCGCTCCTCGGCACCACCGCCCGCGACCGGCTCCCCGACGCCATCGGGCACGTCGTCGACGCCCACCGCGCCCACCATCCCGACGCCGACCTCGAACCCCTGCGCCGCGCCTATCTGCTGGCCGAGTCGTCCCATCGCGGCCAGATGCGCAAGAGCGGTGAGCCGTACATCACGCACCCGCTCGCGGTGACCCTGATCCTCGCCGAACTCGGTGCCGAGACCACGACGTTGACCGCCTCCCTGCTCCACGACACCGTCGAGGACACGGAGGTGACGCTGGACCAGGTGGGGGAGCAGTTCGGCGAGGAGGTGCGTTACCTCGTCGACGGGGTCACCAAGCTGGAGAAGGTCGACTACGGCGCCGCCGCCGAGCCCGAGACCTTCCGCAAGATGCTCGTCGCCACCGGCAACGACGTCCGCGTGATGTCGATCAAACTCGCCGACCGGCTGCACAACATGCGCACCCTCGGCGTGATGCGCCCCGAGAAGCAGGAACGCATCGCCAAGGTGACACGTGACGTGCTCATCCCGCTCGCCGAACGGCTCGGCGTCCAGGCGCTCAAGACCGAGCTGGAGGACCTGGTCTTCGCCATCCTCCACCCCGAGGAGTACGCGCGCACACGGGAGTTGGTCGTCCGCAACGCCGCCCGTCGGGACGACCCGCTCGCCGAGACCGCCGACGAGGTGCGCAGGGTGCTCCGCGAGGCCGACATCACCGCCGAAGTCCTCATCCGCCCGCGCCACTTCGTCTCCGTGCACCGTGTGTCCCGCAAGCGCGGGACCCTGCGCGGCGCCGACTTCGGCCGGCTGCTGGTCCTGGTGAACGAGGACGCCGACTGCTACGGCGTCCTGGGCGAGCTGCACACCTGCATGACGCCCGTGGTCTCGGAGTTCAAGGACTTCATCGCCGTACCGAAGTTCAACCTGTACCAGTCGCTGCACACCGCCGTGGCCGGCGAGGACGGCCGGCTCGTCGAGGTCCTCATCCGCACCCACCGGATGCACAAGGTCGCCGAGGCGGGCGTCGTCGCCCTCGGCAACCCCTACGCCACCCCGCCGGAGGAGCAGTCCACGGGCGACGGGGAACGCGTCGACCCCACCCGGCCCGGCTGGCTCTCCCGGCTGCTGGAGTGGCAGCGGGCCGCGCCCGACCCCGACACCTTCTGGTCCACGCTGCGCGAGGACCTCGCCCAGGACCGCGAGATCACCGTCTTCCGCCCCGACGGGGGCACCCTGGGCCTCCCCGAGGGGGCGACCTGCGTGGACGCCGCCTACGCGCAGTACGGCGAGGACGCCCACGCGTGCATCGGGGCCAGGGTCAACGGGCGTCTGGCGACGCTGAGCACCGTCCTCAAGGACGGCGACGCCGTCCAGCTGCTGATGGGCCAGGACACGGCCTCCGAGCCCTCCAGGGAGTGGCTGGAGCACGCCCACACGCCCGCCGCGCGGATCGCCATCCAGCGGTGGCTGGCCGCCCACCCCGCACAGGACGGGACGCCCGGGACCGGACCGGAGGAGGCCGCCCGGCCCCGGCCCGAGGACCCGGCCCCGTCACCGGAGCCGGTCCCCGGCCGTCCCACCGCCGCCCGGGTCCTGGCCGACCGGGCCGGCGCGACCGTACGGCTGGCCGGCTGCTGTACGCCCGTACCGCCCGACGAGGTGACCGGCTTCGCCGTGCGCGGAGGGGCGGTCACCGTGCACCGGACCGAGTGCGCGGCGGTGGAGCGCATGAAGAGCGCGGGGCGCGCGGAGGTCGGCGTGCGCTGGGGGGAGGGCGCGGAGTGCCGGGTCACGCTGGTCGCGGAATCGTTCGTCCGCCCGCACCTGCTCGCGGACCTCACCGAGGCCATGGCCGCCGAAGGCGCCGAGATCGTCTCCGCGACCGTCGAACCCCCGGACCGGCAGCAGGTACGGCACACCTACACCGTGCAGCTGCCGGACGCCGCCCACCTCCCCGCCCTCATGCGCGCGATGCGCAAGGTGGCCGGCGTGTACGACGTGAGCCGGGCCCGGGCACAGGCCCCGGGGATCTGACCCGGGCCTCACCCGAAGGCGTCGGCGGCCGACACCCCGACCCCGCGGTGTGATGACCCGACCGAGTGGCTCGGAAGCGCGCCGTCGCCACGGCGCCCGCGCGCGCTGATAGCCGTGGGGCATGCTGCCCACCTCCCGCCGACAGACCTCCCGCCCCGGGACCGGTCGCGCGCGTCACCGCCGGACGGCCACGGCGCTGCTCGCCTCCGCCGTCTCCGTCTGTCTGGTCGCCGCGGATGCCCCCGCCGCCCCCCTCGGCATCGGTGACCGTCTCTTCCCGCACCTGGGCAACCCCGGGTACGACGTGCTGGCGTACGACATCGCCCTCGACTACCCCGGCCGCAACGACCGGCCGCTCGAAGCCGTCACCACGATCGACGCCCGCCTCACCGCCGTCCTGGAGCGGATCAACCTCGACTTCGCCCACGGCACGGTCCGCTCCGTCGAGGTCGACGGCGATCCGGCCGGCTTCACCGGCGCCGGGGAGGACCTGGTGATCACGCCCGGTGACGCGCTGGAGAAAGGCGAGCGGATCCGCGTCACCGTCCGGCACACCAGCGACCCCGTGACCACCGGGGACCGCGAGGGCGGCTGGGTGCGCACCGCGGACGGCCTCGCCATGGCCAACCAGGCCGACGCCGCCCACCTGGTGTTCCCGTGCAACGACCACCCCTCCGACAAGGCGATGTTCACCTTCCGCGTCACCGCCCCCGACGGCCACACGGCCGTCGCGAACGGCCTGCCCGCCGGCGTCGGCCGCACGCGCGGGGCCGTCACCCGGACGTACCGGACCCGTCATCCCATGGCCACCGAACTCGCCCAGGTCTCCATCGGCCGCTCCACCGTCGTGCACCGCACAGGACCGCACGGACTGCCCCTGCGGGACGTCGTCCCCGCCGCGCACCGCGCGGAGCTCGAACCCTGGCTGGCCAGGACCCCCGCCCAGATCTCCTGGATGGAGGAGAGGGCCGGCCGCTACCCGTTCGAGACCTACGGCCTGCTCCTGGCCGACGCGACCACCGGGTTCGCGCTGGAGACCCAGACCCTCTCCCTCTTCGAACGGGACCTGTTCACCGATCCCGCCCTCCCCGCCTGGTACGTCGAGTCGATCATGGTGCACGAGCTGGCCCACCAGTGGTTCGGCAACAGCGTCGGCCCCCGCACCTGGTCCGATCTGTGGCTCAACGAGGGACACGCCACCTGGTACGAGGCGCTGTACGCGCAGGAGCGGGGCGGCAGGACCCTCGAGGCGCGGATGAGGGCCGCCTACGAGGCGTCCGACGGCTGGCGCGCGGCCGGCGGACCGCCCGCCGCGCCGAATCCCCCGGGGCCCGGCCGGAAGATCGGCATCTTCCGGCCGAACGTGTACTCCGGCGCCGCGCTCGTGCTGTACGCCCTGCGCGAGGAGATCGGCCGCGCCGCCTTCGAACGCCTGGAGCGCGACTGGGCCGCCCGCCACCGGGACGGCACGGCCGCCACCGCCGACTTCGTCCGCCTCGCGTCCCGCACCGCCGGACGCGACCTGACCGGCTTCCTGCACCCCTGGCTGTACGGGGCCACGACCCCGCCGATGCCCGGCCACCCGGAATGGACCTCCGCGGCCCGGTCCGCGACGCCCGCCCGGCGGCCGGTCCCGCCCGTGCGTGGACCGGGCGGAAGCCGGGAATAACACGGTGACGAGACGAGCCGTACCGTGCGACCATCGTCAGGTCCGCACAGCACAGCACGGGACGCGGGAATCTCCCGGGCGTCCCGGACGTTGTGGACAGTGACAGTGACGGAGGGTCCCACGGACCGGCTCCGTCACCGCAGAAGGTTTACCGACGACGTAAGGACCCAATGACCTCCTCTTCTTCCCCTTCCCAGGACACCAAGCGCCTCGCGCACACCTACCCCGAGGGTCTTCGGGCCGATGCCCTGATGGAAGAGGACGTCGCCTGGAGCCTCGACATCGACGGAGAGCGGGACGGCGACCAGTTCGACCGCTCCGAGCGCGCGGCCCTGCGCCGTGTCGCGGGCCTCTCCACCGAGCTCGAGGACGTCACCGAGGTCGAGTACCGGCAGCTCCGCCTGGAGCGGGTCGTGCTCGTCGGGGTGTGGACCTCGGGAACCGTACAGGACGCGGAGAACTCCCTGGCCGAGCTCGCCGCCCTCGCGGAGACGGCCGGCGCCCTCGTCCTCGACGGCGTGATCCAGCGCCGCGACAAGCCCGACGCCGCCACCTACATCGGCTCCGGCAAGGCCGAGGAACTGCGCGACATCGTGCTCGACACGGGCGCGGACACCGTCATCTGCGACGGTGAGCTCAGTCCCGGTCAGCTGATCCACCTCGAGGACGTCGTCAAGGTCAAGGTCATCGACCGTACGGCCCTGATCCTCGACATCTTCGCCCAGCACGCCAAGTCCCGAGAGGGCAAGGCGCAGGTCGCGCTCGCGCAGATGCAGTACATGCTGCCGCGGCTGCGCGGCTGGGGCCAGTCGCTGTCCCGGCAGATGGGCGGCGGCAAGGGCGGCGGCCTCGCCACCCGCGGCCCCGGTGAGACCAAGATCGAGACGGACCGGCGCCGGATCCGCGAGAAGATGGCGAAGATGCGCCGGGAGATCGCGGAGATGAAGACCGGCCGCGAGATCAAGCGCCAGGAGCGCAAGCGCCACAAGGTGCCGTCCGTGGCCATCGCGGGCTACACCAACGCCGGCAAGTCCTCGTTGCTCAACCGCCTCACGGGTGCGGGCGTCCTGGTCGAGAACGCCCTGTTCGCGACCCTCGACCCGACCGTGCGCCGGGCCGAGACCCCGAGCGGCCGGCTGTACACGCTGGCCGACACCGTCGGCTTCGTCCGGCACCTGCCGCACCACCTGGTCGAGGCGTTCCGCTCCACCATGGAGGAGGTCGGCGACGCCGACCTGATCCTGCACGTGGTGGACGGCTCGCACCCGGTCCCCGAGGAGCAGCTGGCCGCGGTGCGCGAGGTGATCAGGGACGTCGGCGCCACCGACGTGCCCGAGATCGTCGTGATCAACAAGGCCGACGCGGCCGACCCGCTGACGCTCCAGCGGCTGCTGCGGGTGGAGAAGCGCTCCATCGCGGTCTCGGCCCGCACCGGCCGGGGCATCCCGGAGCTGCTCGCGCTGATCGACAGCGAGCTGCCCCGCCCGTCCGTGGAGATCGAGGCGCTCGTGCCCTACACCCACGGCAAGCTGGTCGCCCGCGCCCATGACGAGGGCGAGGTGATCTCCGAGGAGCACACCCCGGAGGGCACCCTGCTCAAGGTCCGGGTGCACGAGGAGCTGGCGGCGGAACTCGCGCCGTACGTTCCCACCCCGGCCGGCTGAGCCGCCCGCGGCACCGCGAAGGCCCGCCCCCCCCCGCCGTGAGCGGGGGGCGGGCCTTCGTCACGCGCGGATCACCGGTCGCCGTAGGTCCCGCTCGGGCGCGGCCGGGTGGCCCCGGGCCCCCGTCTCGCCCGCCTCCGTCGCGGCCGGCGCGGAGAAGTCCACGTCCGGCGCGGCGCCGACCGTCTCCCCCGGGGACCTCGAGCCCTGCTTCGGCTTCGCGTGCGGCACGGCGTAGTCGTACGCCGCCCCGTCCGGTCCCGCGCGCGACGACGCGGGACCGGACGGAGCCGGTCACCGACCGGCGAACTTCCCGCTGACCGCGTCGTACACGCCCTTGGCCACGTCGCCCAGCCGCGGACCGGCCAGCCAGCCCGCCGTCACCGGGCCGATGGAGGTGTTGGACACCAGCGCCGGCTTTCCGTCCGACCCCGTGGCGACCCAGCCGCCACCGGACGAACCGGCGGTCATGCTGCACCCGATGCGGTACATCGTCGGGTCCGACTCGGCGAGCGACAGCCGTCCGGGCTCGTCCTGGCAGCGGTACAGCGTCTGGCCGTCGTACGGCGGGGCGGCCGGGTAACCGATCGCCGTCAGCTCCCCCGCCTCCGGCACCGCGGGAGCGTCGAAGTCCACAGGAAGCGCCGAACCGACCGTCTCCTCCAGCGACTTGCCGTTCCCGCCCTTCTCCGGCGTCACATGGATGACCGCGAAGTCGTACGAGGCGCCGTCACCGCCGGTGGCACCGCCCTGCTCGATCCACTGGTCCGAGGTCTGCGCCCAGTCCCCCCACCAGACGCCGTACGGGGCGATCTCCTCCTTCGTGGCGGTCTCCAGCTCCTTCGCCGACCTGCCCGCGTCGTTGTACGACGGCACGAAGGCGATGTTGCGGTACCAGCCGCCCTTCTTGCCCGCGTGCACACAGTGGCCGGCCGTCCACACCATGTTGGACTTGCCCGGGTTGGCCGGGTCCTGCACCACCGTGGCCGAGCAGACCATCGTGCCCTCGGGCGAGTCGAAGAACACCTTGCCCGCCGTGGGGGCGTTGGCGTGGTAGGACGGCGACATCGCCTCCGCCCGCACCGGTTGCGGAGTCGGGTCCGTCACGCCCTGGTCACCGGAGAGGTCGCTCTCGTCGACCTGCTGGTCCGGCTCCTCGGCGTCCCGCATGCGGTCCGGGTTCCACAGGTCCTCGATGATCGGGTTGACGAAGTCCTCGGCCTCGCGCAGCCAGTCGTCCTTGCTCCAGTCCTTCCAGGCGCCGTCCTTCCACTTGTCGATGTCGATCCCGTGCTCCTTGAGCCGGTCCTTGATGTCGTCCGGGATCTTGAACTTGCCGTCGTCGGCGGCCGCGGAGGTCTCGGCGCTCGCGTCGGTGCCCCCCGTGTCGCAGGCGGTGGCGGTGAGGGCGAGCGCCGAGGCGAGCGCGACGGCGGTCAGAACGGGGGAGGTCCGGCGCGCCCGCCCCCCTCGGCGAGCGGTGGACGACGGCCGTATGGATCGCATGATCTGACTCCCCCTGGAACGAACGGATCTGGTGCTTCGGCCGTGGTCCCGCCGGGATCCGGACCGGATCCCGCGGGCGTTCCGACGGCCTTCGGGAACGGCACCACACACTATGCGTTCGCCATGGGGGACGTCCGACGGAACGGCAACGGTTCGGCTACAAGCCGCCTGACCTGGCCGATCGTCCGGGGAAGCGCCGGTTTGAGGCCGTCGGCCCCTGGAGCCGCCGGCGCACGGGGCCGCGCATCGGCGGAACAACCCGTAACCCGGCGGGCGGTCCGCGGTTGGTAGCGGTGGGAGGCCCGCCGCCCGCACGCGGACCCCCCGTGCCGTGGTCCGGCGGGGACACAGGGGAGGACGAAGGACGGTGGCGGAATCCACGTACGAGGGGCGGGGGAGCGGTGCCCTGCCGATCGTTCCGGTGCGGGCGCGCGGGATGACCGTCGAGGGCGCGGACGGCCGGCGCTACCTGGACTGCCTCTCCGGGGCGGGCACCCTCGCCCTCGGGCACAACCACCCCGTCGTGCTGGAGGCGATCCGCGGCATCATCGACTCCGGCGCGCCGCTCCACGCCCCCGGCCCGGCGACCCCGGTGGAGGACGCCTTCGTCACCGAACTGTCGCGCACCCTGCCGCCCGGGCTCGCCCGGCACGCCCACGTGCGCCTCTGCGGACCGAGCCGCGACGACGCGGTGGCGACCGCCCTCCGACTCGTACGGAGGACGACCGGGCGGGCCGTGGACGACGAGCACGAAGCCGGACCCGCCGCCCACCGGCCGGAGTCCGTGCCCGAGGACACCGCGCCCCACGGACGCGTTCCGTCCGGGGTGATCGTGGATCCGGCGCCGGACGCCCGGCCGGGACGGTTCACGGCCGACCGGTCCGTCCCGCTGATCGTCGACGAGACACTCACCGGGCTCGGGCGGACCGGCACCTTCTGGGCGGTGGAGCGGAGCGGCACCGCACCGGACGCGATGGTGCTGTCCGGGGCGATCGGGGGCGGCCTCCCGCTGGCCGCCGTGGTCCACCGCGACGACCTCGACCCGCCCGGTCCCCCCGCCCACCCCGGCAACCAGCTCGCCATGGCCGCGGGCACGGCGACCCTCGCCCACATCCGCGAGAACGGCCTCGCCGGACACGCGGCCGCCCTGGGCGCCGTCCTGCTGGACCGGCTCCGGACCCTCGCCGGTGAGCTCGCCTGCGTGGGGGACGTGCGGGGGCGGGGGCTGATGATCGGGGTCGACGTGGTGGACCCGGAAGCGCCGCCCGACGACCCGTGCCCCTCCCACCCCGCCGCGCCCGGACTCGCGGCCGCCGTGCGGCGGGAGTGCCTGCGACGGGGGCTGATCGTCGACGTCGGCGGCCCCCGCGCGAACGTCGTGCGCCTGCTGCCGCCCCTGACGATCACCGGGGAACAGGCGGCCGCGGTCCTGGACCGACTCGCCGACGCCCTCCACGCGGCGGCCCGGGGCCGCGCGCACCGCCACACCACGCACCGGGAGCCCGGCCTCCCCGGAGCCCGTCCGGCACGGACGGGCTGACCCCACCCCCGGCACCCCCCCACGAGGATCCGCCTTGCACACGACCCCCGCACCCGCCGACCGCACCGGCTCCCCGCTCCCGCGCCGGCAGGGGAAGCCGCCCGACGCCGACCCGTCCGAGGACGCCGGCGCCTGCCCCCTGGACCACCCCGACCCGCACAGTGCGGCCCAGGCGGCGGCCACGGAGAACCTGCTGCGCTGCTGGGTACGCGAGACCGGCCTCCGTGTCCCGGACGGCGGCCTGCTGTGCCTGCCCCTGCCGGCCAGCGGCACGGCCCTGCTCGTACCCGTCCTGTACCGGTCCCCCACGGGCTGGCACCGCTTCGGCCCGCCCCGTCTGGCCGACGCGCCGGAGCCCGCCCCGCCCGTCGACGCCGTGCTGCTCGCCGCCCTCCTTGGCCGGGAGGACACCGGCCTCCCGGAGCCGGCGGGTGCGCCGGCCGGCGACGGCACCGACCTGGTCGCGCGCGTCGCCGACTCCGTACGGCGCACCGCCGCCTTCGTCGGCGACCGGCGCACGCACCCGGCCGACCGTGCCGACCTCTTCCTCGCCGCCGAACAGGCACTCGTCCTCGGGCATCCGCTGCACCCGGACCCGAAGAGCCGCGAGGGACTCTCCGACGCCGAGGCACGGCGGTACTCGCCCGAGTCGCGCGGCTCCTTCCCCCTGCACTGGGTGGCCGTCGCCCCGTCGCTGCTGGCCACCGACTCCGCCTGGACCGAGCGCGGACGGCCCGTCCCCGCGGACCGCCTCACCGCACGGCTCGCCGGCGCCGGGCTGCCGCTGCCCGACGGCTACGCGGCGCTGCCCGTGCACCCCTGGCAACTGCGCCAGGTCCGCCACCGGCCCCAGGTCGCCGCCCTGCTGGACGCCGGGCTGCTCCGCGACCTCGGCGAGCACGGCGCCCCCTGGCACCCCACCTCCTCCGTCCGCACCGTCCACCGCACCGGCGCCCCGGCCATGCTCAAGCTGTCGCTGGGCCTGCGCATCACCAACTCCCGCCGGGAGAACCTCCGCAAGGAGCTCCACCGGGGCGTCGAGGTCCACCGGCTGCTGCGCACCGGACTGTCCCGGCGGTGGCGGGCCGCGCACCCCGGCTTCGACATCGTCCGGGACCCGGCCTGGATCGCCGTGGACACACCGGCCGGCGACCCCGTGACCGGACTCGACGCGGTGATCCGGCACAACCCGTTCCGGCCGCACGACGACGTCGCCTGCGTCGCCGGACTGGTCGCGCCGCGCCCCCGCCCCGGCGGCCGTACGGCATCCAGGCTGGCCGAGATCGTCACCCGCCTCACCGCGCGCACGGGGCGGCCCTCCGGCGCCGTCGCCGCCGAGTGGTTCCTGCGGTACCTCGACCACGTGGTGCGGCCCGTGCTGTGGCTGGACGGAGAGGCCGGCATCGCCCTCGAGGCGCACCAGCAGAACACCCTGCTGCTGCTGGACGCCGACGGCTGGCCCGTGGGCGGCCGCTACCGGGACAACCAGGGCTACTACTTCCGCGCCTCACGCCGCGCGGAACTCGACGCCCTGCTGCCCGGCATCGGCGAGCGCAGCGACACCTTCGTGCCCGACGAGGTCACCGACGAACGCTTCGCGTACTACCTGGGCGTCAACAACGTCCTCGGTCTCGTCGGCGCCTTCGGCTCCCAGCGCCTCGCCGACGAGCGGCTGCTGCTCGCCGTCCTCCGCCGGTTCCTGGCCGAAGCCGCCGCCGGACCGGCCCGCACCCGCGGCACGCTGCCCGCCCGGCTGCTCGACTCACCCGTCCTGCGCTGCAAGGCGAACCTGCTGACCCGGCTGCACGGCCTCGACGAACTCGTCGGACCGGTCGACACCCAGTCCGTCTACGTCACCCTCGCCAACCCCCTGCACCCGTGACGCCCGGCGACATCGACGACTGGGGCCCGGCCGGCACTCCCGCCGGCCCGTTCCGGCTCGTCCCCGTCCGGGTCGAGAGGGACCTGCCCCTCCTGGCACGGTGGATGAACGACCCCGCCGTGGCCGTGTTCTGGGAGCTCTCCGGGCCGCCGGCCGTGACCGCCGACCACCTGCGGGCCCAACTGGCCGGGGACGGGCGCAGCGTTCCGTGCGTCGGCGTCCTGGACGGCACGCCGATGAGCTACTGGGAGGTCTACCGCGCGGATCGCGACCCCCTGGCCCGCCACTACGCGGCCCGGCCGCACGACACCGGACTGCACGTCCTCATCGGCGCCGCCGGCGACCGGGGGCGGGGCCTCGGCGGAGTACTGCTCAGGACGGTCGCCGACCTCGCCCTCGACCACACGCCCGCCTCGACGCGCGTCGTCGCGGAACCCGACCTGCGCAACGTCCCCTCCGTCACCGCCTTCCTCAACGCCGGCTTCCGCTTCTCGGCCGAACTCGATCTGCCCGCCAAGCGGGCCGCCCTCATGATCCGGGACCGCGCCGTGCGCCACCTGCTGTGACGCTCCGGCACCGCGCCGTCCCCCGGTCGCTTCGGCACCGAACCCTTCCGCACCCGAGGAGCCCGCCCTGATCGTGTCCCCAGCCCTCACCGCGGCCGCACGGATGTCAGCGCCGGGCCGTAGGGTGGTCGCGCTATGACGAAGCCCTCACTCCCCGAGCTCCTGCACGCCGCCGTCACCGCGGTCGGCGGCACGGAGCGTCCCGGCCAGGTGGCCATGGCCGAAGCCGTCGCCGAGGCGATCGACGACGGAGCCCATCTGCTGGTCCAGGCCGGCACCGGCACCGGAAAGTCGCTGGGCTACCTGGTGCCCGCGCTCGCGCACGGGGAGCGGGTGGTGGTGGCGACGGCCACCCTGGCCCTGCAGCGCCAGCTCGTGGAGCGCGACCTGCCGCGCACGGTGGAGTCCCTGCACCCGCTGCTGCGCCGCCGCCCCGAGTTCGCGATGCTCAAGGGCCGCTCCAACTACCTGTGTCTGCACCGGCTGCACGAGGGCGTGCCGCAGGACGAGGAGGAGGGCCTCTTCGACCAGTTCGAGGCGGCCGCGCCCACCAGCAAGCTGGGCCAGGACCTGCTGCGCCTGCGTGACTGGGCGGACGAGACGGAGACCGGCGACCGGGACGACCTCACGCCGGGCGTCTCCGACCGGGCCTGGTCCCAGGTGTCGGTGTCGTCGCGGGAGTGCCTGGGCGCCACGAAGTGCGCCTACGGCGCCGAGTGCTTCGCCGAGGCGGCACGGGAGCGCGCCAAGCTGGCCGAGGTGGTCGTCACCAACCACGCCCTGCTCGCGATCGACGCCATCGAGGGCGCGCCGGTCCTCCCGCAGCACGAGGTGCTGATCGTCGACGAGGCCCATGAGCTGGTCTCCCGGGTCACCGGAGTCGCCACGGGGGAGCTCACCCCCGGGCAGGTCAACCGCGCCGTGCGGCGCGCCGCGAAGCTGGTCGACGAGAAGGCCGCCGACCAGCTCCAGACCGCCGCCGAAGGGTTCGAGCGGCTGATGGAGCTGGCCCTTCCGGGCCGGCTGGAGGAGATCCCGGAGGACCTCGGCTACGCGCTCATGGCGCTGCGCGACGCCTGCCGCACGGTCATCTCCGCGATCGGGTCCACCCGCGACAAATCCGTCCAGGACGAGGACGCGGTCCGCAAGCAGGCGCTGGCCTCCGTGGAGAGCGTCCACGACGTGGCGGAGCGCATCACCAACGGCTCCGAGTGGGACGTCGTCTGGTACGAGCGGCACGAGCCCCGCGGCGGAGCCGCTCATCGATGGAGCGGGGCGTCCCTGCGCGTCGCCCCCATGTCCGTCTCGGGGCTGTTGCGGGAGAAGCTCTTCACCGACCGTTCCGTGGTCCTGACCTCGGCGACGCTGAAGCTGGGCGGCGACTTCAACGGTGTGGGGGCGTCCCTGGGGCTCGGTCCCGAGGGCGCCGAGGACGATGACCTCCCCCCGTGGAAGGGCGTGGACGTCGGCTCGCCGTTCGACTACCCCCGGCAGGGCATCCTGTACGTCGCGAGACATCTGGCGCGCCCGGCCCGTGACGGTGACCGCGGGGACATGCTGGACGAGCTCACCGAGCTGATCCAGGCCGCGGGCGGCCGCACCCTGGGGCTGTTCTCCTCGATGCGGGCCGCCCAGCTCGCCGCCGAGGAGCTGCGCTCCCGCATCCCGGAGTTCCCGATCCTCCTCCAGGGCGAGGAGACGCTCGGCGAACTGATCAAGAACTTCGCGGCCGATCCGAAGACCTGTCTCTTCGGCACGCTGTCGCTCTGGCAGGGCGTCGACGTACCGGGTCCCAGCTGCCAGCTGGTGGTCATGGACAAGATCCCCTTCCCGCGCCCGGACGACCCCCTGATGAGCGCCCGCCAGAAGGCCGTGGAGGAAGCCGGCGGCAACGGCTTCATGGCGGTCGCCGCCACCCACGCGGCGCTGCTCATGGCACAGGGCGCGGGCCGTCTCGTCCGTGCCTCGGGGGACCGGGGTGTGGTGGCCGTACTGGACCAGCGGCTGGCCACTGCCCGGTACGGCAGCTATCTGAAGGCCTCGCTGCCCGATTTCTGGTACACCACGGACCGCAACCAGGTCAGGAAGTCGCTGGCCGCGATCGACGCGGCGGCGCGGCGGGCGGAGAGCGGGGCGACGGCGGAGTGAGGGGGTGGCGTGCCGCGGCACGCCACCGACCGGAAGCAGCAGCGGTGGCGGCCGTCGGCGGTCCGTCCGGACAGCACAGGACCCCGGGACCGGCGCAGAGGTCCCGGGGTCCGGTCAGGGGGCGGGGCGGCGGTCCGGGCCGGCCCCGCGCCGTGTGTCAGACGCGCCGCAGAACGGCCACCACCTTGCCCAGGATGGTCGCGTCGTCGCCGGGGATGGGCTCGTAGGCCGCGTTGTGCGGAAGCAGCCACACATGGCCGTCCTCGCGCTTGAAGCGCTTGACGGTCGCCTCGCCGTCGAGCATGGCCGCCACGATGTCACCGTTCTCGGCGACCGGCTGGCGGCGGACCGTGACCCAGTCGCCGTCACAGATCGCGGCCTCGATCATGGAGTCGCCCACGACCTTCAGGACGAACAGCTCACCGTCGCCGACGAGCTGCCGGGGCAGGGGGAAGACGTCCTCGACGGACTCCTCGGCGAGGATCGGGCCACCGGCGGCGATACGGCCGACCAGCGGGACGTAGGACGCGGCCGGCTTGCCGGCGGTGTCCGTGGGCTGCACGGAGGCGGCCTGGTCGGAGCCGCGCACCTCGTAGGCGCGCGGGCGGTGCGGATCGCGGCGCAGGAAGCCCTTGCGCTCCAGGGCCATCAGCTGGTGGGCCACGGAGGACGTGCTGGAGAGTCCGACCGCCTGGCCGATCTCGCGCATCGACGGCGGGTAGCCGCGGCGCTGCACGGAGTCCCTGATGACCTCGATCACCCGGCGCTGGCGGTCGGTGAGTCCGGAGCTGTCCGCCCGGATGCCGGGAGGTCGGCCCGGCAGGGAGCGCTTGTGCGCCTCGGGATTCGTGGCTTCGTTCATCGCGTGCACCGGCTCGATCCGGCCCTGGGGGCGGTCCTGGGCAGTGATGGCGGCACTGTCTGCGGTGGTGGTCACGTCGGCCCCTCTCGATGGTCTCCCTGCAGCACAACGGTAGATGCTTTCGAAAGGTTGCGCCAAACACACGTTCGAGTGAAAAATCGCGAATTACTGTACGTGATCTTTCTCCGGGGTGTATTGGCCGTCACGCTTCCTGCCGGACAAACGAGCCGATTGTTGTACTCTTCACCGCCGAAGCGGTGACCTCGCGGTCGCGGCCCTCAGTCTGCCACCGGGCGCCCCGTGGCGCGTGGAGCGGCCCCCGCTCTCTTCGGGAGTCGCACGTCTCCTTCCCGTTCCCGGCACGGCGTCTCCCCGTCGCGCGGGGTCCTGCGGGCCCCGTCCGCCCTGACGCGCGCGACACGCGTGCGGGGGGCGTGGATGTATGAGCCAATCCCCACATCTAGTGGTTGGATTGCGGCAGCAGCCCAGAAGTTGTGGTCCCCCGGGTCTTCGGGCCCTTCGTGATCGCCTATGCTGGTGCTGCTTCGTGAGGCCCGAGAGGCCCCACGAGGTCATCGAGTCTGCTGTGAGGAGGGTTGGGAGTTCATGCACTGCCCCTTCTGCAGGCACCCCGACAGCCGTGTCGTCGACAGCCGTACGACCGACGACGGCACGTCGATCCGCAGGCGCCGCCAGTGTCCGGACTGCTCCCGTCGTTTCACGACCGTGGAGACGTGTTCGCTCATGGTGGTCAAGCGGTCCGGAGTCACCGAGCCCTTCAGTCGCACCAAGGTCATCAACGGCGTGCGCAAGGCGTGCCAGGGGCGGCCCGTCACCGAGGACGCCCTGGCCCAGCTCGGGCAGCGCGTCGAGGAGGCGGTGCGGGCCACCGGGAGCGCCGAGCTGACCACCCACGACGTGGGGCTGGCCATTCTCGGTCCGCTGCAGGAACTCGACCTCGTCGCCTATCTGCGGTTCGCGTCCGTCTACCGGGCGTTCGACTCGCTCGAGGACTTCGAGGCCGCGATCGGGGAACTCAGGCGGGCGGAGCGGCCCGCCGCGGGCGACGGGGACGCCGGGGGAACCGGCCCGGGGAGCAGGGAAGAGGGCAGCGGGTCCGGCGGGACCGCCCAGGTCCCCGCACCCGCCCCCGCCGCCGACTGACCGGCGGGCCGGTCCGGATGCGGGGACCGGCCGGGCGGCGGCGATGAGAAGACCTGTCACGGGCGGACGAGTGGGCGCACGTGACATCAGACAGAACACCGTGCCACGGGAACAATCGGGGCACTTCAGGGCGTTTTTGCCCGTACAGGGAGGCGGCATGACAGAGACGGCGAGCGGTCCGGCACGGAGTCCCCGCGCGAAGAGCAACAAGGCCGGCAAGGGGCTGCGGGTCGAGCGCATCCACACCACTCCCGGAGTCCACCCGTACGACGAGGTGGCCTGGGAGCGCCGTGACGTCGTCATGACCAACTGGCGCGACGGCTCGGTCAACTTCGAGCAGCGCGGCGTGGAGTTCCCCGACTTCTGGTCGGTGAACGCGGTCAACATCGTCACCAGCAAGTACTTCCGGGGCGCCGTGGGCACCCCGCAGCGCGAGACCAGCCTCAAGCAGCTGATCGACCGCATCGTGAAGACGTACCGGAAGGCCGGTGAGGACCACAAGTACTTCGCCTCGCCCGCCGACGCCGAGATCTTCGAGCACGAGCTGGCGTACGCCCTCCTGCACCAGATCTTCAGCTTCAACAGCCCCGTGTGGTTCAACGTGGGCACGCCCCAGCCGCAGCAGGTCTCCGCCTGCTTCATCCTGTCCGTCGACGACTCCATGGAGTCGATCCTCGACTGGTACAAGGAAGAGGGCATGATCTTCAAGGGCGGCTCGGGCGCTGGCCTGAACCTCTCCCGGATCCGCTCCTCCAAGGAGCTGCTCTCCTCCGGAGGCAACGCCTCCGGCCCGGTCTCCTTCATGCGCGGAGCCGACGCCTCCGCCGGAACGATCAAGTCGGGCGGCGCCACCCGCCGCGCGGCCAAGATGGTCGTCCTCGACGTGGACCACCCGGACATCGAGGACTTCATCGAGACCAAGGTCAAGGAGGAGGAGAAGATCCGCGTCCTGCGCGACGCGGGCTTCGACATGGACCTGGGCGGCGACGACATCGCCTCCGTCCAGTACCAGAACGCCAACAACTCGGTCCGCGTCAACGACGAGTTCATGCGGGCGGTCGAGCAGGGCGGCACGTTCGGCCTGCGCGCCCGGATGACCGGCGAGGTCATCGAGGAGGTCGACGCCAAGGCGCTCTTCCGCAAGCTCGCCGAGGCCGCGTGGGCCTGCGCCGACCCGGGCATCCAGTACGACGGCGTCATCAACCACTGGCACACCTGCCCCGAGTCCGGCCGGATCACCGCGTCGAACCCGTGCAGCGAGTACATGCACCTGGACAACACGTCCTGCAACCTCGCCTCGCTGAACCTGATGAAGTTCCTCAAGGACGACGGCCAGGGCCACCAGTCCTTCGAGACCGAGCGCTTCCAGAAGGTCGTCGAGCTGGTCATCACCGCGATGGACATCTCGATCTGCTTCGCGGACTTCCCGACCCAGAAGATCGGCGAGAACACCCGCGCCTTCCGCCAGCTCGGCATCGGCTACGCCAACCTCGGCGCCCTGCTGATGGCGACCGGCCACGCCTACGACTCCGACGGCGGCCGCGCCCTCGCCGGCGCCATCACCTCCCTGATGACGGGCACGGCCTACCGGCGCTCCGCCGAACTCGCCGCGATCGTCGGCCCGTACGACGGCTACGCCCGCAACGCGGACGCCCACCAGCGCGTCATGAAGCAGCACGCCGACGCCAACGGCACCGCCGTGCGCATGGACGACCTGGACAGCCCGGTGTGGGCCGCCGCCACCGAGGCCTGGCAGGACGTGCTGCACCTCGGCGACAAGAACGGCTTCCGCAACGCCCAGGCGTCCGTGCTCGCCCCGACCGGCACCATCGGTCTGGCGATGTCCTGCGACACCACCGGTGTCGAGCCGGACCTGGCGCTGGTGAAGTTCAAGAAGCTGGTCGGCGGCGGCTCGATGCAGATCGTCAACGGCACCGTCCCGCAGGCCCTGCGCCGCCTGGGCTACCAGGAGGAGCAGATCGAGGCGATCGTCGCCCACATCGCCGAGCACGGCAATGTGATCGACGCCCCCGGTCTCAAGCAGGAGCACTACGAGGTGTTCGACTGCGCCATGGGCGAGCGCGCCATCTCCCCGATGGGCCACGTCCGCATGATGGCCGCGATCCAGCCCTGGATCTCCGGCGCCATCTCCAAGACGGTCAACATGCCGGAGTCGGCGACCGTCGAGGAGGTCGAGGAGATCTACTTCGAGGCCTGGAAGCTGGGCGTCAAGGCGCTCGCCATCTACCGCGACAACTGCAAGGTCGGCCAGCCGCTCTCCGCGAAGACCAAGGAGAAGGAGAAGGCCGAGGTCACCGAGAAGGCCGAGGAGACGATCCGGGCCGCGGTCGAGAAGGTGGTCGAGTACCGCCCGGTCCGCAAGCGCCTCCCGAAGGGCCGTCCCGGCATCACCACCTCCTTCACGGTCGGCGGCGCCGAGGGCTACATGACCGCCAACTCCTACCCGGACGACGGTCTCGGCGAGGTCTTCCTGAAGATGTCCAAGCAGGGTTCGACGCTCGCGGGCATGATGGACGCCTTCTCCATCGCCGTCTCGGTGGGCCTCCAGTACGGCGTGCCGCTGGAGACGTACGTCTCGAAGTTCACCAACATGCGCTTCGAGCCGGCCGGCATGACGGACGACCCGGACGTGCGGATGGCGCAGTCGATCGTCGACTACATCTTCCGCCGCCTGGCGCTGGACTTCCTGCCCTTCGAGACGCGCTCCGCGCTCGGCATCCACTCCGCCGAGGAGCGCCAGCGTCACCTGGAGACCGGTTCGTACGAGCCGTCCGAGGACGAGGTCGACGTCGAGGGCCTGGCCCAGTCGGCGCCGCGGGCCCAGGAGCTGAAGGCGGTCGCCGCGCCGAAGACCGAGACCGAGGCGGTCAAGCCCGCCCCGAAGGAGGCCCACACCAGCGCGGAGCTGGTCGAGATGCAGCTGGGCATCCAGGCCGACGCCCCGCTCTGCTTCTCCTGCGGTACGAAGATGCAGCGCGCCGGTTCCTGCTACATCTGCGAGGGCTGCGGCTCGACCAGCGGCTGCAGCTGACGCTTCCGGGCGCTGCCCGGGGGTGAGAACCGCCGGGGGCGGTGGTGCCGGAACACCGGCACCGCCGCCCCCGGCGTCGCGTCAGGCCCGGCGCGCGGACCCCATCGCACGGGTGAAGGCCGCCGGGTCGCCCTCGAACCCCCGGACCCCGGGACGGAACTCCCAGGGCCCCGACCCGTCCCGGACGAACTCCGCGACCGTCGCCGCCGTGGCCCCGGGGACACCGCCGAAGTCGTCCTCGGCCAGCACGGTGTAGCCCTCGCGGATGCGCAGACCGGGGTTTCCCACCCCGGAGAACGTCCGCCGGCCCCGGTGCTGCTGGATGACGACGCCGACCACCACGCGCGCGTACCGCTCGTCGAGCCGGTCCAGCTCCACCGTCATGACCTCGTCGTAGCCGAAGCCCTGGCCGTCCTTGCTGTCCCGGTTGAGCGTGATGGTGCCGTCGGGGGAGCGGCTGTCGAAGTGCACCACGTAGGCGGGCTCACCGTACGGGCCCTCCGCCGGATAGGGCGCGGCGACGAGGTCCAGGTCGGTGGAGGGCTCTCCCGACGGACTCGGATCCCACCTCAGCGCGATCTCGACCTTGCGGATGCCCTTGTTGAGGTCGTTCACCAGTCTTCCCCTTCCCCGTGACCGTCCTGCCGCTCACCCCAACTGCCGGGCGTTCCCGACAGATTGTCCATCCTGCCACGCGCGTGGGTGCGGACGCCGGTAAGCAGTCGACCCGGGAGTGACCGACGCCACGCTCCCTGGCCTTACGATGGCGCGGTGCTGGTCAAGTGGATTCGCTGCACCGTGGTGGACCGCCGCGGGTTCGAGCGGGGGCAGCGGAAATGGGCGGGGCTTCTGGGGGAGCCGGGGTTTCGCGGGCAGGGCGGGGGATGGAGCCGGGGGCGGCAGGACGTGGCGCACGTCTTCTCCTTCTGGGAGAGCCGTGCCTTCTACGACTCGTTCATGGCCCGCTCCCACGACCGGCTGGCCTCGACCCAGTCGGGCACGTTCAAGGACGCCCAGGTCAGGCTCTTCGACCACCGCTTCGACGTGAAGACCGGCTTCGAACCGCGCTTCACGGACGCCGACCTGCTCAGGGTGGCGCTGTGCCGCGTGCACGAGGAACGGGCGGAGCACTTCGTGCTGATGCAGGAGAAGGTCTGGAACCCGGCCATGGCCGGCTCGCCCGGCATGGTCCGGGGGCTGTTCGGGGAGGCGCCGGGCAACGAGTTCCTGGTGCTGTCGATGTGGCGTTCGGCCGCCGAGCACGGCAAGTACCGCACCGAGCGGGTGGAACGCCTCGCGCTGAGGGCGCAGACGGAGGCCGACGTCGCGGCCCTCACGGGGGACATCGTGGAGATGGAGCCGGCCTGGACGGTGTGACCTCCGGACCGGGAACGGTGTGCGCCGGCGTGGCACGGGGCGGGGGACGGGTGTGACGTACGCCGTAGGAGCCCCGCCCGGGTGCCCGTCCGGCCGTCACCCGATCTAGGGTTTCGGCATGGCACGACCACGGCGCATCGTCCTTGTCCGACACGGCGAATCAACGGGCAATGTTGATGACTCCGTCTATGAGCGCGAACCCGATCACGCCCTGGCCCTGACCGAGCGGGGCAGGCGGCAGGCGGAGGAGACGGGGGAGCGGCTGCGGGAACTCTTCGGCCGTGAGCACGTCAGCGTCTACGTCTCCCCCTACCGCCGCACGCACCAGACGCTGAGCGCCTTCCGCCTCGACCCGGAGCGCATACGGGTGCGCGAGGAGCCGCGGCTGCGCGAGCAGGACTGGGGCAACTGGCAGGACCGGGAGGACGTGCGGCTGCAGAAGGCCTACCGGGACGCCTACGGGCACTTCTTCTACCGCTTCGCCCAGGGCGAGTCCGGTGCCGACGTCTACGACCGGGTCGGCGGCTTCCTGGAGAGCCTGTTCCGCAGCTTCGAGGACCCCGACCACCCGCCGAACGTCCTGATCGTCACCCACGGTCTGGCCATGCGGCTGTTCTGCATGCGGTGGTTCCACTGGACCGTGGCGGAGTTCGAGTCGCTGTCCAACCCGGGGAACGCCGAGATGCGGATGCTCGTTCTGGGGGAGAACGACAAGTACACCCTCGACCGGCCCTTCGAGCGGTGGAGGGATCCGGAACCCTACGGGATCACCGGATAGACCGAGGGGCACCGGATAGAGTGGCAGGGCGATGACCGCTGATTCCTCTCCCGCCGGGCGCCTGGGCCGCGCCCTGGCCAGCCTGCGCGGCGTGTCCGTCGGGGACGCGCTCGGCTCCCAGTTCTTCGTGCCGGCGAACTACCCGCTGCTCAAGCGCCGCGAACTGCCGCGAGGACCCTGGCAGTGGACGGACGACACGGAGATGGCGTGCTCCGTCGTCTCCGTCCTGGCCGCGCACCAGCGCATCGACCAGGACGCCCTCGCGCGGTCCTTCGCCACGCACCACGACTTCGACCGGGGCTACGGGCCGGCGGTCAACCGGCTGTTGCGGCTGGTCCGCGAGGGCGGCGACTGGCGGGAACTCGCCGCCGCGCTCTTCGACGGGCGGGGATCGTGGGGCAACGGCGCCGCGATGCGGATCGCGCCGCTGGGCGCCTGGTACGCGGACGATCCGGAGCAGGCCACGCATCAGGCCGAGATCTCCGCCTACCCCACGCACCAGCACCGGGAGGCCGTGGTGGGCGCCATGGCCGTCGCGGCGGCGGCCGCGCTGGCCGCCGCGCCCGACGGGCCGCCCGGTGCGGAAGCCCTCCTCGACGGGGTCGTCGCGCTGGTGCCCGCGAGGAGCGCGGTCGGCGCGGGGCTGCGCAGGGCCCGGGACATGCTCGACTACGGTGACGCGGCCACCGTCGCGGCCGTGCTCGGCTGCGGACGGCGTACGACGGCGCATGACACCGTGCCCTTCGCGCTCTGGTCAGCGGCCCGCTCCCTCGGTGACTACGAGCGGGCGTTCTGGACGACCGCGCAGGTGGGCGGGGACGTCGACACGACCTGCGCGATCGTGGGCGGTGTGGTCGCCGCCGAGGCGGCGGGAGCGCCGCCCGCCGAGTGGGTGGAGCGGGTCGAGCCCCTGCCGGACTGGATGCGGACCGCGGTCTGAGTCCGGGGCCCGGAACCCTCCGTGCGCACCGGGAACCTTCCGTGACCGGCCGCTCGTTGTCGGGACGCTGTGTGAGGCGTGAGACCTGACACGTGTGGACGCGTCCGCCGTGCGACGGTGCGGGGGAGGGCCGTGGTGGTGACCGTGGAGGCGTCGGCCGGGGCGCCGCGCGTCCCGAGGGGCACGGGCGGGCCCGGCGTGCGCCGGCCGAGTCCGAGGACGTCGGCCGGGGCGCCGCCGGGCCGGACCCGCCGTCTTCCCCTCTCAGCCCACGCCCGGTCCGGCCGAGCCGGACAGCGCCTCCAGGTCGCTCTTGCGGACCCGGATGACGAACCACGCGGTGGCCAGGGCGAGTACGGCCATCGCGGCAGCCGGGACGAAGGCCGTGGAGATGCCCTCGGTGAGCACCTCGTGGCTCCAGGGGGCGGGCAGTTGGTGCGTCCGGGCGAACTCCGCCTTCTGCTCCTCCGTTCCTTCGGCGAGGAAGGCCGGGAGCTGCTTCTCCGCCTCGTCCTTTCCGGCCGTGCCGAACACCGTCGTCAGGAGCGCCAGCCCCACCGAACCGCCCACCTGCTGGGTCGCGTTGAGCAGCCCGGAGGCGGCGCCGGCCTCGTGCTGGGCCACCCCGGAGACCGCGGTGAGCGTCAGCGTCACGAAGTTCAGTCCCATGCCGAGGCCGAAGACCAGCATGGGGCCGAGGATGCCGCTGACGTACGAGCTGTCGGAGCTGATCAACGTCTGCCAGGCCAGTCCGGCGGCGGCGAGCGTCGACCCGACGAGCATGAACGGCTTGGGGCCGAACACGGGGAGGAACCGCTGGGACAGACCGGCCCCGAGCGCGATCACGACCGTCACCGGCAGGAAGGCGAGACCGGCCTCGATCGGGGTGTACCCGAGCACGTTCTGCACGAAGAGGACGATGTAGAAGAACATGCCGAACATCGCCGCGGCCAGGCTGAGCATGATCACATACGTGCCCGAGCGGTTGCGGTCGGCGAACATCCGCAGCGGGGTGATCGGCTCCTTGGCCCGGGACTCGACCAGCGCGAAGGCCACCAGCAGGAGCGCGGCGGCCACGAAGGAGCCGATGGTCAGACCGTCCCGCCAGCCTTCCTCCGCCGCGCGGATGAAGCCGTAGACGAGAGAGGCCATACCGGCCGTCGAGGTCGCCGCGCCCACGATGTCGAACCGGCCGGTGTGCCGCTCGGACTCGTTGATGTACATCGGGGTGAGCACGACGATCAGCAGGCCGATCGGCACATTGACGAAGAGCACCCACCGCCAGTCGAGCCATTCGGTGAGCATGCCGCCCGCGAGCAGGCCGATGGCGCCGCCGCCCGCGGAGACCGCGGCGAAGATGCCGAAGGCGCGGTTGCGCTCGGGCCCTTCCGGGAAGGTGGTGGTGATGAGCGCCAGCGAGGTGGGCGAGGCGACGGCGCCGCCCACGCCCTGCAGGACGCGCGCGGCCAGCAGCTGCCAAGGCTCCTGGGCGAGCCCGCCGAGCAGCGAGGCGAGGGTGAACAGCAGGATGCCGCTCATGAAGACGCGGCGTCGGCCGAGGATGTCGCCGGCCCGGCCGCCGAGCAGCAGCAGGCCGCCGAAGGTCAGGGTGTAGGCGCTGATCACCCAGGTGAGGTCGGTGGTGCTGAACTGGAGGGCGTTCTGGATGTGCGGCAGCGCGATGTTCACGATCGTCGAGTCGAGCACCACCATGAGTTGGCAGGCCGCGATGACGGTGAGCGCGATGCCGGGACGGCCGTTGCGGCGGGCCGCGCCTGGCTTCTGGTCCTGGACTAAAGGAGAGGTTGTCACTATGGGTCCCCCACGAGTGCTTCAGTGAACGCTCGCGTTCACTGTTGCGCCAACGGTATGAGCCTCCGACAGTGAACGCAAGCGTTCACTCGATACGTCGTCGCCCGGCGCGTCCCCCTCGGTCGCCGTGCGGCGCGTGCTTCGTCCCCGAATATCCGCTTCCTCTGCTCGTGGGAGAGTCAGATGGTTTCTTCGAGCTGGGTGACCGCCCAGGACCGGACGGCCGCGTCCCGCCGCCGTGGCGCCGTGCTGGAACGCGCGATCCTCGACGCCGCCCTGGAGCAGCTCGGTACGGTCGGCTGGAACGGCCTGACGATGGAGGGCGTCGCCGCGGGCGCCCAGACCGGGAAGGCCGCCGTCTACCGGCGCTGGTCGTCCAAGGAGGATCTGGTCGCGGACGCGCTGCGGGCCGGTCTGCCGCAGTTCGACGCGGCGCCGGACCTGGGCAGTGTGCGCGAGGACCTGCTGCACCTGTGTCTGCGGGCGCGCGACGCGATGTTCTCCCGGCCGGGATGCGCCCTGCGGTCGGTGATTCACGAATGCGACACCCTGCAGGCCGAACGCTTCCACGCGATCATCCTCGACGGTGTCGTCGAACCCACCCTCAGGATGCTGCGCGCGGTGATCGAGCGTGGAATCCAGCGGGGGGAGGTGCGCCCCGACGCCGCGAACGGATATGTCTTCGACGCCCTTCCGGCGATGATGATGTACCGCTCGAAGGTGTGCGGCAGCGAATGGCCGGACGGTGAGGTGGAGGAGATGATCGACCGGTTGATGGTTCCGCTGCTGCGGCCGGACGGCTCCTGACGGGGGTGCGGCGGGGCCGCCGGAGCCACTCGGGGAACCGGGTGTCGCGGGCCGTTCGGGGCGGCGTACGCTAAGGGCGCCATGCCGTACGAACCACCTACTCACACCGTCGAGCGCTCTCTGCGCGCCACGACCGGGGCGAAGATCGTTGCAGGTGTCGACGAGGTGGGGCGCGGCGCGTGGGCCGGCCCCGTCACCGTCTGCGCGGCGGTCACCGGACTGCGCAGGCCCCCGGAGGGCCTCACCGACTCCAAGCTCCTCACCGTCAGGCGGCGCACCGAGCTCGCCGAGACGCTGCGGAGCTGGGTGACCTCGTACGCCCTGGGGCACGCCTCCCCCGGGGAGATCGACGCCCTGGGGATGACGGCCGCGCTGCGGCTGGCGGCGAGGCGCGCGCTGGAGGCGCTGCCGGTCCGGCCGGACGCGGTGATCCTCGACGGCAAGCACGACTATCTCGGCACGCCCTGGAAGGTCCGTACGGTCGTCAAGGGCGACCAGTCGTGCGTGGCCGTCGCGGCGGCCTCGGTGATCGCCAAGGTTCAGCGCGACAAAATGATGGCCGAACTGGGCGTCGACCATGCAGACTTCGGTTTCGCGGACAACGCCGGGTATCCGTCGCCCGTGCACAAGGCCGCGCTGGAGGTCCGGGGCCCCACCCCGCACCACCGGTTGTCGTGGGCGTATCTTGATGCGCTGCCCCAGTGGCGGCACCTCAAGAAGGTCCGCAGCTGGACGGAAGGGCGCGTTCCGGAAATCGAGGGTCAACTCGGCTTCGATTTCTGACGGGCCGCTCGCACCTCATGTGCCACCCGGCGGCGCGAGTCGTACCAACGTTTGATAAAAATCAGCTCATGCCTCTCATTCCCGAGGAGCCTCAGATTCACGAGAGTGCCCAGGGTCCCCGCGTCACGCCGGCCAGCGGCCGCACCGCGCCGACCCCCCGCCCCGTACCCGGTCCCCGCCCCGCGGCTCCGTCGCGTCCCGGTCGTCCCGGCCCGCCACGGCCCGCGCCGCCGGCGCAGCGCGCCTCGCGCGACGCGGCCAAGCCCGCGCCCGCGAGCCCGCCCGCGCCCGCGGCGGCCACCCCGCAGCTCCAGTTGATCCCGGCCTCGGCCCAGGGGGCGCTCGACGCCGCCGAAGAGGCCGTGGACCTGCTGCTGGACTCGGGTCGCGCCCCCGGCGACGTGCTGGTGATCACCACCGGTGATCCGCAC
Organism: Streptomyces sp. NPDC126497; assembly: GCF_040302425.1. Lineage (NCBI taxonomy): Bacteria > Bacillati > Actinomycetota > Actinomycetes > Kitasatosporales > Streptomycetaceae > Streptomyces > Streptomyces sp. NPDC126497. Next base: position 4,978 of record NZ_JBEORT010000021.1, on the reverse strand, counting down.
CCGTGGGCCACCCACGAACTGTCCTTCGGAGAGGCCTCCTACTGGGCCCAGCACGACGCCGGTGACGACGTCTTCTACACGGACGCCGAGGTCGCCGAACGCGCCGGTGCGCGCCCCGTCGTCGTGGTCGCCGTCAACGGGGGCCCGGAGTCCGTGGCCGCCTCCGCCCTGTCGGTGGCGCACGCCCGGGCCGGCGCCCTGTTGGTCGTCTGTGGCGACCCGCAGCGGATCAACTCGATGTTGGGTGCGGGCGTCTGAGCCGACGCCACGGCGTCCACCCGGGCACCGGGGACGGGCGCCGCGGTCGTGGCGTCCGCACGGTCGGGGACTCGACGTGTCGAACGGAGGGGCGGTGCTCCGGCCTTCCTGCCGCCCCGGTACCGGGGCGGGTCCGGCGTCGTGCGGACGCGCTGTGCCCCGGTGCGACCCGTCCCGCACCACCGCACGGCGCCCGGAAGCCCGGGCGGTGTCCTTCGTGACGTCAGCGTGCCGCCGCGCGGCGCAGTACCTCCGATGCGGCGCCGCCGCCGGTGCGCGGTATCCGGGGCGGGGCCTCGGACACGGCGAGCGGTTCCGGCGCCGAGCCGGCGCTGGGATGGCGGCCGCCACGCCCCTCGCCGAGGACCTGCCACCCGTCACGGGTCAGCGTGATGTACGCCCCGCAGCGCAGCCCGTGCAGGGTGCAGGCGTCCCGCAGCCCCCACATCCACGCACCGTCCTCCTCGGTCCAGCGCGCGTCGCCGTCACGGCAGTGGAGCAGCACGGCGGTGCGCACCGGGGTGCGGCGCCGCAGGTCGTGCGGGATCACCCGGCGCAGCTGGGCCAGCAGCACGTTGCGGAGCAGCCAGCCGTCCGCGGAGTCGGTGCGCCGGGTGAACGACGCGCTCGCCCGGACACGTTCGTCCGGATCGAGCACGGCGACGACCGCGGTCGCCGGACCGGGGCGATGCCGGGCGTGCAGTCCGCTGACGATCTCGCGCGGGCTGCGCAGCAGCGGGATTCCCGCGGCGGCCCACTCCGTGGGTTCGAGCACGCGGTTGGCGGAAGCGGCGGACGTCGACAGCGATGCCGCCGAGGACGGAGCGAATCCGAAGGTCACGGTTCTCCCTTCGGCTACGCCCGGACTGCGGGCAGGGTCGGATTCGGGGAGCGCGCACGCAACAGAGCCCTACCTGATCGGCGGGCGAGCCGTGCGGGTGCGTACGTCAATTCTTCCTGTCGAACTTGGATGCGGCAACGAGCAATTGAGGCAGCGGCCCGGTATCGGGTGTTCCACGGCTAATATCCCCACCCGCGGGGCGGGTCGAACCTTCAGCCCTGTACGGCCAGCACCAGCGGCAGCACACCCTGTGCACCGGCCCGCCGGAGCAGGCGCGCCGCGACCGCGAGGGTCCAGCCCGTCTCCGTGTAGTCGTCCACGAGGAGAACCGGCCCCCGCGCCCCGGCGAGCGCGGCGGCGAGGTCGGCGGGCACGGTCAGCGCCCCGTCGAGGGCCTTGAGACGCTGGGCGCTGTTGCTCCGCGAGACGGAGCGCGTCTCGCCCGTGTACGCCACCGAACCCAGCAGTGGCAGCCGTCCGACCTCCGCGATGCGCGCCCCCAGCGAGTGGATCAGCCGCGGCCTGCTGCGGGAGGCGAGGGTGACCACCCCCACCGGCCGGGGCTGGGGGTCCGCCGCCCCCGGAGCCCAGCCGCCGGGTCCCTTCGCCCAGTCGGCCAGCACACCCACCACGGCCCGGGCGACATCGTCCGGCACCGGCTCGTCCGGCGCCTGCGGTGCGAACATCGGACGCAGCCGGTTGCCCCAGCCGATGTCCGACAGGCGCCCCAGCGCCATGCCCCGGGACGCCTGCTCCCCGGCCGGAATGCGCCCCTTGAGCTCCATGCCGATCGCCGGAAGCCCGGTGGGCCACATCCGCCGCGGCTCCACCTCGACGCCCGCCCGGCCGAGGTCCACGCGGGCCGCCTCCAGCGCGGACGCCGAGGCCCCGGCGGTGAAACGCGGACCCGCGCAGTTGTCGCAGCGGCCGCAGGGCTTGGCGCCCTCGTCGTCCAACTGCCGCTGGAGGAACTCCATCCGGCACCCGGTGGTCGTCGCGTACTCGCGCATCGCCTGCTGTTCGGCCCTGCGCTGGCGCGCCACCCACGCGTACCGCTCGGCGTCGTACGTCCACGGCTGCCCGGTCGCGATCCAGCCGCCCTTGACCCGCTTCACCGCCCCGTCCACGTCGAGCACCTTGAGCATGGTCTCCAGCCGGGAGCGGCGCAGCTCCACCAGCGGCTCGAGGGCCGGCAGCGACACGGGCCGGTCGGAGCGCGCGAGGACGTCGAGCGTACGGCGCACCAGGTCCTCCGGGGGGAAGGCGAGCGACGCGAAGTACTCCCAGATCGCCTCGTCCTCCTTCCCCGGCAGCAGCAGCACCTCGGCGTGCCGGACACCGCGCCCGGCGCGGCCGACCTGCTGGTAGTAGGAGATGGGGGAGGAGGGCGAGCCGAGGTGCACCACGAAGCCCAGGTCCGGCTTGTCGAAACCCATGCCGAGCGCGGAGGTGGCGACCAGGGCCTTCACCTTGTTGGCGAGCAGGTCCTCCTCGGCCTGCTGCCGGTCGGCGTTCTCCGTCCTGCCCGTGTACGAGGCGACGGTGTGCCCGCGCTGCCGCAGGAACGCGGTGACCTCTTCGGCGGCGGCCACGGTGAGCGTGTAGACGATCCCCGAACCGGGGAGCTCGTCCAGGTGGTCGGCGAGCCAGGCCATCCGGTGCGCGGCGTCCGGCAGGCGCAGCACGCTCAGGCTCAGGCTCTCCCGGTCCAGCGGGCCCCGCAGCACCAGCGCGTCCGACGAACCCCCCGTGCCCAGTTGCTCCGCGACGTCGGCGGTGACGCGGGCGTTGGCGGTGGCGGTGGTGGCGAGGACGGGCACGCCGTCCGGGAGGTCGGTGAGCATGGTGCGCAGCCGGCGGTAGTCCGGACGGAAGTCGTGCCCCCAGTCGGAGATGCAGTGCGCCTCGTCGACCACCAGGAGCCCGGTGGCGGCGGAGAGCTCGGGCAGCACCTGGTCGCGGAAGTCCGGGTTGTTCAGCCGCTCCGGGCTCACCAGCAGCACATCGACGTCGCCCGCGGCGATCTCCGTCTGGATCGCCTCCCATTCCTCGCTGTTGGAGGAGTTGATGGTCCGGGCGTGGACACCGGCCCTGGCCGCGGCCTCCACCTGGTTGCGCATGAGCGCCAGCAGCGGGGAGACGATCACGGTGGGACCGCTGCCCCGCGCCCGCAGCAGCGAGGTGGCCACGAAGTAGACCGCGGACTTGCCCCAGCCCGTGCGCTGGACGACCAGGGCCCGGCGCTTGTCGGCGACCAGCGCCTCGATCGCCCGCCACTGGTCCTCGCGCAGCCGGGCCCCGCCCGAGGCGTCCCCGACGAGACGGGCGAGAACCGCGTCGGCGGCCGTACGGAGATCCGCGTTGTTCGTGTGCTCCATGGCTCCATACAACAGGACGCCACTGACATGCGGGCGGGTGCGCGGGGGCGGCTCCGGGGTCCCGCAAACAATGACATGTCCCTGATCGGACTTATCCACAGGGTGAAGCGGAAGGCCGCGATTCGCGAGATCGTCTCCGCATGACGAATCACAGCGAAATCACTGGATCCCCCGAGAATCCCGAGAACAAGGACATCTCCGGACATGGCACCGGTTCCCGCGCACCCGGCGGCGACGAGGAGCGGGCGCCGCAGCCGGCGGACATCACCTGCACCGCCTACGACAGCCGCGGCGACGCGCAGCAGGTCACCCTGCGCTCGCCCGCCGAGCTCGCCGATGCCCTGCCGTATCTGCTCGGCTACCGCCCGGAGGACAGCATCGTGCTGGTCGCCCTGCACGACAAGGACGGACGGGGCCGGTTCGGCGGCCGCGCCCGGCTCGGCATCCCCACCAGCCCCGACGACTGGCCCTCCGCCGCCCGGCAGCTGGCCCACGGCCTGGTGGCGGGGAGCGAGCGCCGGGGCGCCAGGCCCGAGCAGATGGTCGTCTTCCTCTGCCAGGAACCGGCCCGGGGTGAGTCCGGCCGGCAGGTCAGGGAACGACTGGGCCCGCTCGCCCACGCCCTGCGCCTGGAGTGCGGCGCCCTGGACATCCCGGTGGTGGAGGCCCTGTGCGTCTCGGACGGGCGCTTCTGGTCGTACTGCTGTGACGACGAGGGCTGCTGCCCGGCCGAGGGGACACCGACGGGCCTGCCCGGCACCTCGGTGCTGGCCGCCGCCGCCACCTACGCCGGACTCCAGGTCCGTGGCACCCTGCGCGAACTGCGCGTCCGGCTCCAGCCGTGGGAGCACTCCGCCGCCCGGGAGCAGGAGGCCGCCCTGGACGCCGCCGGCCTGGCGCTGATCCCCAGGATCCTCGACGCGGCGGGCCGCCACGAGGTCGCCGAGGAGACACTGGCGCTGGCCGGGCGGGTCCTGGACCGTCTCGCCGGTGCCCCGCCCGTGTCCGGGGTGCTCCCGGCGGACCTGCGGGACGACGAGCTGCTCGGGCACGACGAGGCCGCGGCGCTGATCCTCGGCCTGCAGGACCGCACGACCCGTGACCGCGCGGCCGAGTGGATGGAGGGCGACGAGGCCGGCCCGGCCCTTCGCCTGTGGCGTGCCCTGGCCCGCCGCTGCGTCGGGGCGTACGGCGAGCACGCCGCGGCGCCCCTCACCCTCGCCGGGTGGGTCGCCTGGTCCACCGGTGACGAACTGGAGGCCCGGGAGGCACTCGCCATGGCGCTGGGCGCCGACCCCGACTACCTCTTCGCCCGGCTTCTGCACCAGGCGTGCAACGAGGGTCTGGACCCGGAGTCGATCCGCCGCTGCCTGCGGTCCGAGCGCGGGGGACACGGGCGGGCGACGCCTGCCGGGCCGGCGGCCGTGGACCCGGAGCCGCGACAGCCGGGTGCCGGCGAGCCGCCGGCCGCCGGCTCCGCGGTCCCGGATCCCGGAGCGGC